>VSPM01000079.1 GCA_009775365.1 Muribaculaceae bacterium | reverse complement strand
CATCGGGACATCTTCCCACTATAAAATAGCACAATCTTTGAGAATGCAACGCAATCTTAAATGAAAGAGCCGTGATCTCACCCTCAAATTCTTTGCAGAAATCATCTGCAATACAAAAAATTTCAGTAACTTTACTTTCGGTAATCATGATACAGTATTTATTGTTTGTTCCTCTAAATTACTAAATATCAGTGATATTACCAAAAGAATCGGCAACTTTTTCAAGCTGCCGATTCAACTTTTTATGGTGTTCCTTATCCCGAACTCGCGTTAATAAATATATAACCTGAATCAACATTTAAACCTTGAAACTACCTAAAGTAAACCTGTTATTACAGATTCTTATTGCCATCGTGCTTGGAATCGGCTGCGGATATATTTTCCCGATTTGGCTCGGAAGAATATTCGCAACATTTAATGCTATCTTCAGTCAGTTCTTAGGCTTTATTATTCCGCTTCTGATTTTGGCATTCGTAGCGCCGGCTATTGCCGATATTGGCAATAAAGCCGGGAAAATGCTTATCGCCACAGCGGCTCTCGCTTACCTTTCCACCTGTTTTGCAGGATTCATGAGTTTTGGAGTCGGCAATTATTTCTTCCCGAAGCTCATATCACCTCATGCAGTGGAAGATGTAAAAAGCGGTCATGACCTGGCTGCATATTTCACTATAGAAATGCCTCCCCTTATGGGAGTGATGGGGGCTTTGGTGCTGGCATTTATACTCGGAATCTCGCTTGCATATATGAGAGGCGACACTTTTAAAGCCGGCCTGAATGAATTTCGCGAAATAGTGTCGATGGTGATAGCCAAGGTGATTATACCCCTTCTTCCAATATACATTTTTGGCATATTCCTTAATATGACTGTGTCAGGACAAGTTGCCACTGTGTTATCAGCATTCATGAAAATAATACTCGTGATCTTTGCCATGCACATTTTCTTGCTTCTGTTGCAATATGCCATAGCAGGCATAGTGGTTAAGAAGAATCCGTTCAAGCTTCTCATCACCATGCTACCGGCATATTTCACCGCACTCGGCACACAGTCATCGGCGGCTACCATACCGGTAACTCTAAGGCAGGCTATTAAAATCGGAGTAAGCGAAGACACAGCCGGTTTCGTAATTCCACTTTGCGCCACAATACATATGTCGGGAAGTGCAATGAAAATTGTGGCCTGCGCGATTGCCCTGATGATTATGCAGGGCCACCCCTACGATTCAGGCATGTTTGCGTCATTCATATGCATGATTGGAATATCTATTATTGCGGCCCCGGGGGTGCCGGGAGGTGCGATTATGGCATCGCTCGGCTTGCTTGCCACATTCCTAAACTTCACAGAGGCTGACCAGGCACTCATGATTGCCCTCTACATCGCTATGGACAGTTTCGGAACCGCCTGCAACGTCACTGGCGACGGCTTCATAGCCCTGCTCATCAACAAATGGTTCCCCTCCGCCAAACAAACCCTCCCCGACCCATTGTCCCCGGAAGCAGAGAGCATAAAAACGACAGAAAGGACTTTCTCGGAGTCACTTCCGGAATAGTGTTATAAACGCTCAAGCCAAAAAAATAACCGGACCATATTCATCTCTTCAAACAAATAGCCGACTCTCAAAAAGAGCCGGCTATTGTTATTTGTTGTTATAATCCACTATGATATTATCATAATGCAAAATTATATTACTTGCCGATCACGCCGAGTTTTTTGCCGACTTTGATGAAGGCAGCGATTGCTCGGTCAAGCTGCTCGCGATTGTGGCCTGCAGAAAGCTGAACACGGATACGTGCCTGCCCTTTCGGAACCACAGGATAGTAGAAACCGGTCACAAAGATACCCTCTTTCTGCATCTCTGCTGCGAAATCCTGAGAAAGTTTTGCATCATACAGCATCACTGCGCAGATTGCACTCTGTGTGGGCTTGATGTCGAAACCCGCCTCAATCATCTTGTCGCGGAAATAGTTGACGTTCTCCACGAGTTTGTCATGGAGTTCGCTGCTTTCTTTGAGCATCTTGAGCATCTCAAGGCTTGCACCAACGATAGAGGGAGCAACAGAGTTAGAGAAAAGATACGGACGTGAACGCTGACGGAGCATGTCTATAATCTCCTTCGGGCCGGTTGTGAATCCGCCCATAGCGCCACCGAATGCCTTGCCAAGTGTTCCGGTGAAGATGTCGATCTTACCATAGCAGTCAAACTGCTCTGCCACTCCATGGCCGGTCTTGCCGACAACGCCTGCTGAATGGCTTTCGTCTACCATCACAAGAGCGTCATACTTATCTGCGAGCTCACAGATCTTATCCATAGGAGCAACATTGCCGTCCATAGAGAACACACCATCTGTGGCAATAATCTTGAAACGGCAATCCTTTGCCTCCTGAAGGCAACGCTCCAGGTCTTCCATGTCGGCATTCTTGTAGCGGAAGCGCTTAGCCTTGCACAAACGCACGCCGTCGATGATGGAAGCGTGGTTCAAAGAATCGCTGATGATTGCGTCTTCCTCTGTGAAAAGAGGTTCAAACAAACCACCGTTAGCATCGAAGCAGGCAGCATAGAGAATAGTGTCTTCTGTCTTGAAATAGTCGCTGATGGCTTTCTCAAGCTCCTTGTGGAGATCCTGTGTGCCGCAGATGAAACGCACTGACGACATGCCATAGCCTCTTTCATCCATTGCTCTCTTGGCTGCCTCGATCAGACGCGAGTTGTCGGCAAGGCCAAGATAATTGTTGGCGCAAAAATTGAGAACTTCTCCCTCTGTGTTCGCCACCTCGATATCGGCACGCTGGGGAGTGATGATTACACGTTCATTTTTGTAAAGTCCTGCATCTTTAATATCTTGCAGTTCCTTTTCCAAATGCGATTTAAAATTGCTGTACATAATATTAGATTTATGTTAAAATCGTCTTTTGCTTTATTTTTGACATTTCTCGTTCCCTTCTCAAAAGAGGTGTTTGAAGAATAACGGAGAAATTTTTACCCAAAGTTAAGTATTTTATCCGAATTTACTCGTATATTTGCAAAAATTTCTGAACAAGTGTCGCACTCTTCTCACGGCACCCGACATCAAATTAGGATTTTCATACCTTAATGACAACACCATAATGAAGAATATCCTTATTATTGGAGCCACCGGCCAGATTGGGTCGGAACTCACGATGAAGCTCCGCTCGCTCTATCCTGACGGAAACGTTGTAGCAGGCTATATTCCCGGAGCAGAACCCAAAGGCGCACTTCTTGAAAGCGGCCCATCGCATCTTGTAGACATCACAAATCCGCAGCAAATCGCGGAAGCTGTCGACAAATACAAGGTTGACACTATCTACAATCTTGCCGCTCTTTTGAGCGCAGTGGCAGAAGCCCGCCCTCAACTGGCGTGGAAAATCGGTGTAGGCGGACTCTACAACACCCTTGAAGTGGCTCGCGAAAAGGGATGCGCGGTGTTCACGCCAAGTTCTATCGGTTCTTTCGGCCCTGACACCCCTCACACCAAAACACCGCAAGACACCATCCAGCGTCCGGAAACAATCTACGGAGTTACAAAAGTGACCGGCGAGATGCTTTCCGATTATTACGCACGCCGATTCGGTGTCGACACCCGTTCGGTGAGATTCCCGGGTCTTATTTCATATGTAGCCCCTCCGGGTGGAGGCACTACCGACTATGCTGTAGACATCTATTATTCTGCCGTGAAAGGTGAGACTTTCAAATGCCCGCTCCGTCCCGGCACATTCATGGACATGATGTATATGCCCGACGCTCTTCGCGCTGCCGTTGAAATCATGGAGGCTGACCCCACTCGTCTAAAGCACCGCAACTCTTTCAACATCGCTTCTATGAGCTTCGATCCTGAAATCATCGCATCGAAAATCAAAGAGTATGTGCCCGATTTCAAAATGGAGTATGAACTCGATCCGCTGCGTCAGAAAATCGCCGACTCTTGGCCCGACAGCCTCGACGACACTTGCGCACGCGAGGAATGGGACTGGAAGCCGGAATATGACCTCGACGCCATGACTAAAGACATGCTTCTGAACCTTCGCAAGAAACTTGGAGTAGAGAAATAATACATGCAAGACTAACTGACAACAGTCTGCTATATATAGCGAAATGCGACATTGAATTGTTCCATTTCGCTATTATTTTATCCCATTATTCCTTTATGAATAATTTATCACCAAAAAACCGAAAACCATATTTTAGTTTTCGGTTTTTTGTTATACATTTGCACCCGAATTCAAAAACATCTTGAAATGACACGCGAAGATATGACTCCGGAGGCTTATGAAGAGCTGCTCGAGTCAATTACCGACATATTGCTGAGGAACGGGTTGAAAGCCACTACGATGGACTCGATTGCCGCATCCCTGCAAATGTCGAAACGAACACTTTACGAAATTTTCGACAATAAGAGCCAAATGGTGTCGGAAGCTTTAAAATCCATGCACAACCAATTGTGTATGAAATATAAGACTACACTTGAGAACTCTGCCAATATAATGGAGGCTATTCTTACAGGGTTTCTCCATCATCGCGACCTGATGAGCAAAGTGAACGTCGACTTTTTCAAAGACATGGACTCTCAGTTTGCCGATGCCAGAACAAACACCAATGAATCTAAAAATCTTTTTCTGGAAAGCCTCGTGACTCTGATGCATAAAGGTGTGGAAGAAGGTTACTTCAGAGACGACATCAACTATATGGTGCAATGCAAGATGATGATAATTCAGATGGAGTCGCTTAAAAGAATGGAAGAACTATTCCCTCCCGACATCACATTGCTTGAGGTCTACGACTCAATATGTATCGTTTTTCTTAGAGGAATCTGTTCTCAAAAAGGGATAGAAATTCTTGACAACCTTCTCAAAGAAACATCCATTCTACAAGAATGACTGATACTGCTTTTTATTATTAAAAACAACGGCGGCATTTGCTGCCACAAAAGACATAAAAACAACCCGAAATGAAATTATTATTAAAACTCAGCCTGGCATGTATGGCATGTTTCACAACCATACTGCCGGGAAAATGCGAACTTCTCACACTTTCTCGGCAACAGTGTGTGGAGATAGCTCTGCGCGACAATCCTACCGTGCGTATTGCCAACATGGAGATAAAGAAGGTGAACTATGCCAAAAAGGAAACACTTGCGTCATTATTCCCTTCAATCGATTTTTCCGCCGCCTACCAGCGGTCTATCGAACTTCAGACAATTCGCATGAACATGGGAGGCGAGAGCCAAAGCCTTAAAATGGGTTCCGACAACACCTGGAACATGGGGTTCAATGCCTCTTTGCCACTAATCGCCCCCACTCTTTGGAAATCTATCAGCATATCCGACACCCAGATCCTCGCTAACCTGGAAAGCGCACGCGCATCAAGGCTCGACCTTGTAAACAACATTAACAAGGCTTATTACGCACTTATGCTGGCCAAGGCCTCCCACAAGGTGGTGAAAGAGAATTACGATATAGCAAAACTTAATGCCGAAGTCTACGAAAAGCAATTCAAAGCCGGCACTGCCTCTGAATATGATGTGTTGCGTTCATCTGTGCAGGTGTCAAATCTTGAGCCCGAACTGCTTCAAGCCGACATAGCCATAAAGCAGTGCAGCCTGCAGCTGAAAGTGCTCATGGGAATTGCAGGAGACATCGAAATAGAGCCTGACGTAACTCTCGAAGATATGCAGCGTGACATGTATGTGTATCCTTCAAATGCCGACAACTCGCTCTCCGACAACTCTTCATTACGCTCGCTTGACATTCAGAAACAACTGCTCTCCAAAAATGTTGACTTGAAAAAACTCGCATGGCTACCTACTCTCGGCGCGTCGTTCAATCTTTCATGGCTCTCTCTGAGCAATGGATCACCTTTCAAAAATCAGGAATTTAATCCCTACAGCACAGTCGGGCTTCAACTTTCGGTGCCTATATTTTCCGGAGGATCGAAATATTACGGGCTCAAACAAGCAAAAGTGCAGCTGAAAGAAATAGAGATTCAACGAGAAGACCTTCTCAACAATCTTAACATGCAGGTTGACCTTGCCATAAGCAACATCAACCGCGAGGCCCGACAAATCGAATCAAGCGCAGAAGGAGTGAAGCAGGCTAAAAAAGCGCATGAGATAATGCAGAAAAGTTTCGAGATAGGTGCGGCGTCTTTCCTCGACCTACGCGACAGCGAACTCGCCAACACTTCTGCGCAACTCACATATCTGCAATCCATCTACAATTTCCTTGTGTCTACATCAGAACTTGATCTCCTCCTCGGAAAAGAACCAGAATTATAATTGAAAATAATCTAACAAATGAAAAAATACCCGTTAATCTTATCTCTCTTTTTCCTGACATCAGTAGTTATCCCCTCTTGCTCGGGAGAAAAAAACACCGGCACAGAGAAACAGGAGGAAAAGAAAAGCCTCGTAAAAGTAGAAACAGTTGAAAGCCGCGAGGTGGTGCAGGAAGGGAACTACACCGCCACTGTAGAACCGGAGCTAATCAACAACATTTCTGCATCAGCACCAAACCGAATAAAGGAAATATACGTGGATGAAGGCATCAGGGTGTCGAAAGGCCAGAAACTTGCCCTGCTCGACGATGTCAACACATCCACCTACGAAACGCAGGTGGCTAATGCCAAAGCCAATCTTGAGAATGTGCAGATAAATTACGACCGCGCTGTAGAACTTCTCAAAATCGGAGGTGGCACACAGCAGAACGTTGACCAGATGCAGCTGCAGCTCACCAATGCAAAAAACACTCTGGCTTCAGCAGAGCGCACACTCCGCAACGTCAAAGAAAACACGCTGCTCGTTTCTCCGATCAACGGGATTGTCACTGCACGCAACTACGACCCGGGCGACATGACCGGCACACTCCCCATCCTTACAGTGGCTCAGGTGCAGCCAGTAAAAATCATCATAAACGTGTCGGAAAGCGAACTTTCGCATATCAAGAAAGGGATGCCGGCAGAAGTTAAGTTCGACACTTATGGCGACGAACTTTTCCAAGGTGTAATAACAATGGTGGCCCCTACAGTTGACTCCAACAGCCGCACGTTTGGCGTGGAGATAACAGTGCAAAATCCCGACAGCAGAATATTGCCAGGCATGTTCGGACGCGTGAAACTGAACCTTGGCGTGGCTGACCATGTTGTAGTGCCCGACAGAGCAGTAGTGAAGCAACCCGGCTCAGGCAACCATTATGTGTATGTATACAGCAACGGCAAAGTCAGCTACAACAAAGTGGAACTCGGCCAACGTCTCGGCGATTCCTATGAATTGCTTTCGGGTGTGGAACCGGGTTCTCAAGTAGTGATATCAGGCCAGGCAAAACTTGCAGACGGCGCCCAGGTTGAAATATCTAAATAAGGCCTTCCCTATTATCATAATCTTTTAAAATCAGAAATAAAATGTCGTTATACGCATCGGCAGTGAAGAGACCAATCACGACCACGCTATGTTTCGTGACAGTGATTATTCTCGGTCTGTTTTCACTCGCCAAACTTCCGATTGACCTTTACCCGGACATCGACACCAACACTATAATGGTTATCACAATGTATCCGGGCGCAAGTGCCGAAGACATTGAGCAAAACATCACCAAGCCTCTTGAGAACACTCTCAACTCAGTGGAGCATCTCAAGCATATCACGTCTGACTCACGTGAGAACACCTCAGTCATAACGCTTGAATTTGAATATGGCTATGACATTGACGTGCTCACCAACGATGTCCGCGACAAGCTCGACATGGTGAAATCATCACTCCCCGATGATTCAGAAAACCCTATCATATTCAAGTTTTCAACCGACATGATTCCTATTTGCCTCCTTTCTGTGGAAGCAAAAGAAAGCATGGCCGGCCTCTACAAAATTCTTGACGACAACGTGGCGAACCCGCTTGCGCGCGTTGACGGTGTGGGCACTGTGTCAATATCCGGCGCACCAAAGAGAGAAATCCACATTTATTGCGACCCCAACCGCCTCGAAGCCTACAACCTTTCTGTCGAGACAATAGCATCGGTTATTGGTGCGGAAAACCGCAATGTGCCGGGCGGCTCCTTCGATATAGGCTCCAACACTTATGCCCTTAGAGTGCAGGGAGAGTTTGACGAAGCGTCGCAAATGGAGAATATACCTGTGGGAACCTATCAGGGACGCGTGATATACCTTAAAGATGTGGCCCGTGTGGATGACTCGCTCGAAGAGAGAACACAGCAAACCTACATCGGAGGCAGAGAGGGTGCCATGATTATTATCCAGAAGCAATCAGGCGCAAACTCTGTGGCAATATCTGATAAAGTTATGCAGATGCTGCCAAAGCTTCAGAAGAACCTCCCCTCTGACGTGAAACTTGGAGTGATTGTCGACACATCCGACAACATCCGCAACACAATTGCCTCGCTTGAGGAAACCGTGCTTTACGCACTTCTTTTCGTGATGATTGTGGTGTTCGTGTTCCTCGGCAGATGGAGAGCAACGATGATCATCGTGATAACGATTCCTGTGTCGCTGATTGCATCGTTCATATATCTGTTCGCCACCGGCAACACTCTCAACATCGTGTCGCTTTCCGCGTTGTCTATTTCTATCGGCATGGTGGTAGACGATGCAATTGTGGTGCTTGAAAACGTAACCACTCACATTGAAAGAGGCTCCGACCCGAAACAGGCAGCCGTGCATGGCACCAACGAGGTGGCCATCTCAGTAATTGCCTCTACCCTCACCCTTATTGCCGTGTTCTTCCCTCTTACCCTCGTGACCGGCATGACAGGCGTGCTGTTCCGCCAGCTCGGATGGATGGTGACAATCATGATGATTATCTCCACCACCTGTGCCCTTTCTCTCACACCGATGCTTTGTTCCCAATGGCTGCGACTCAACACAAAACACTCTAAGTTTTATAAAGTGTTTTTCGGCCCCATCGAGAAAGGTCTCGACAAGTTCGACAACGGTTATGCCTGGCTGCTATCAAAAGTGGTTGCCCATCGTGCTGTGACAATAATTATCTGTCTTGCCACATTCATAGGCTCGATATTCCTTATGAAACAGGTGGGCACAGAGTTCTTCCCTACTCAAGACGACGGCCGCCTCGGCGTGTCGCTTGAAACACCGATAGGCACCCGTGTAGAGATTTCGCAAGACGCCACTCGCCGACTTGACTCCCTCTGGAGGGCGAAATATCCGGAGATTCTTGTGTCGAGCTACACAGTAGGCCCTGCAAGTTCCGACAATACTTTCGCATCTTTGTCTGACAATGGCTCACATATAATCTCAATGAACATCCGCCTGCTCGACCCGGGCGACCGCGACAGAGGCATAAAAGAGATAGCCGACGAAATGCGAAAAGACATTGAAAACGGCTTCCCGGAGTTCAGCAAAGCACAGGTGAATATCGGCGGCGGACGCGGGCAAGGAATGGGTGGCCAGGCTACCGTAGACTTCGAGATCTATGGCTACGACTTCACAGAGACCGACTCTGTGGCCCAACAGCTCAAACGCATCCTCGAAGGTATTCCGGGCACTGCCGACATCACGATCTCACGTTCGGACTATCAGCCCGAATATCAAGTTGACTTCGATCGAGAGAAACTTGCACTCTACGGGCTAAACCTACAGACAGCCGCTTATTATTTGCGAAACCGCATAAACGGCTCCACGGCCTCACGATTCCGTGAAGACGGCGAGGAATATGACATAAAAGTGATGTATGACAAAGAGAACAGAACATCTCTCTCCGACATCGAGAACATCATTGTCTACACACCGTTGGGCGCTGGAGTCAGAATCAAAGAACTTGGCAAAGTTGTGGAGCGATTCACGCCTCCTACCATCGAGCGTAAAGACCGCGAACGAATAATCACCGTGTCGGCCGTGGTAGACGGAGTGCCGATGAGCCAGGTTGTGACCGAAGCGCAGCTTAGAATAGATGAAATGCACATTCCCTCCGGCATCAACATCGGGCTTGCCGGTTCATACGAAGACCAGCAAGACTCTTTCTCCGACCTTCTTATGCTTGGCGTGCTTATTATCCTGCTCGTGTATATCGTGATGGCCGCTCAGTTTGAAAGCTTCACATATCCCGGCATCATTATGACATCATTGCTCTTCGCATTCTCCGGCGTGTTCCTTATTCTCTGGATTTCCGGCCACACTCTTAATGTGATGAGCATGATTGGCGCGATTATGCTTATCGGTATAGTTGTGAAGAACGGTATCGTGCTCATTGACTACATCTCGCTCAACAGAGAAAGAGGCATGGGCATACGCAATGCTGTTATTCTTGGCGGCAAGTCTCGCCTTCGTCCTGTGGTTATGACCACTCTCACCACCATTCTCGGCATGGTGCCGATGGCAGTAGGCAGCGGACAAGGCGCCGAGATGTGGCGGCCGATGGGCACTGCCGTGATTGGCGGCCTCACGTTCTCTACAATACTCACCCTGCTGTTTGTTCCGGTGCTCTACTGCGTGTTTGCAGGCAACGGAGTTAAGAACCGTCGCCGCAAACTACGCAAAGAAGCCCTCGAATCATCCGGCAAAAACTCTGTAAAAATCTAAGTATTAATAAAATGCAAGCAATATTCATAGCCTACGACCAGGCACACCATGAGGCCATCATAGACCTCCTTGAAAAAAATTCGTGCAGAGGATTCACTTCTTTCGGCGAAACACAAGGACGAGGCAGCGTAAAGGGTGAACCCCATTATGGCAGCCATGCATGGCCTTCGCTCGGAGGCGCTATTCTCACAATAGTTGAAGACAATCGTCTTGACTCTGTGCTTGAGAAGCTGAAAGCGCTCGACGAGTCAAAACCTTTGCTCGGACTCAGGGCTTTCGTATGGCAAATCACAAGAACAATCTGAAAATCGCTTTCACAGTGTAATTTATAAGACAACTTGCTAACAGACAATGCCGCCACCCTTTCCCGGGGTGGCGGCATTGTTTAAGAGTTCCGCAGTTTATGCTCTGTTTGTTTTGACTGCTAATAATATAATTCACTTATTTCCGGAAAATTCTGATTCGCTTTAAATTCATGTTCTGATTCAGTCACATTCCATTCTCCGAAAAAAGGATGACGGATGCACCCTTGCTTGATGGCATCATAGAATTTATTGATGCCCGAATACGAAAAATAACTTTTCATGGCAATTTTACTATTAGTTACTATGTAATTGTAACAACCGGGCATTCATTTTGTTCAACCGATTACATATTTTTACAGTATTTTTTGCCGTTATTTATCGAATCATTTATAATATCACAACTGTATCTTATTTATTTCGCCTTTCAGTAGATGACAAAAATTGAATTTATGCTGTTAAACATCTAATCTTTAGGCGATTAAATTTGTAAAAGTCCTTG
>VSPM01000078.1 GCA_009775365.1 Muribaculaceae bacterium | reverse complement strand
CAAAGCCGTACTCAACCGCTTCGATACCACCGTCTCCAGCTGGAAAGGTTGGAACTTCCTTGCTTTTATCGTTATTTTCCTTAAAAAATTTCACAAATCAAATTAGTTTAAACAACTTCATTAAAAATTAGTAGCTTACAAAAATTAACTATATGATTAATTCTCAAATTAGCCCTTCGGGCGAATATATCCTTGCTCGCCTTCCGGGTCTATTTTTCGCTTTCGTTCAGTCGTTTAGCCCGCTAAACTCTTTTGCTCAAGAGGAAAATATCCTCAAAAATACTTCACAAGCATATATTCTTTTATTTTTGCTACTTGTGTCATTAACTATGCTAAAGGCGCACGCCGTATTTTACAATTGAGTTTTCAATCATATGCGAAGGTATAATCTTTATGATTGTAGCGATAACGGTGTTTAGTAGCTTTTCCCTCACATAATCATGCCTTATGTAAATAGACACTTTGCGTCGGCTTCCATGGTCGCCTGCAAGCGGCCTTACATTCTCCTTCTGCTGAGTATTTAGCAACGGTATGTGCATTTCAGGAATAATTGTAAAACCTCCGTTTGCATCTACCACCCTTACAAGGGTTTCGATATTGCCGGCTTCATACACTCTCCTTCCGGTTTCTTTCGCCTTGCAGAAACTAAAAGCGCTCTCTCGAAGACATTGAGCCTCTTTCATTATCCACATATTTTCGTGGCTCAATTGTTCAGGTGAGAATACGGGCAATTTCCTTCTGCAATTTTCAGCAAGATACACCCAGAATGGCTCTTGATATAAAGGTATTTCAAAAATGCCATCCTTGCTTTTACCTCCTATTGCAATTCCTGCATCTATGTTATTAGACAATAGAGATTCAAACATATTCTCAATCCTCATCTCTTCAATGGCCAGACTAACTGATGTGTACTCTGATTCATATATTCGAATGAAATCCGGCAAAATATAGGGCGCAATGCTCGGCCCGACCGATAGCCGAAAATATCCCGATACATGATCTTTCGTTTCAGCCACCAATTCCTCTATGCGACCCACTTCCGTCGCCACCTTCTCAGCCTGTGCAATAATTTTACGGCCGATTGAAGTTGGTTCCACATATTTGTTTGTGCGGCTGAAGATTCTCACATCAAGTTCGTCTTCGAGTTTCGCAATCATTTTACTAAGTGTCGGTTGCGTCACTCCACATGTTTCTGCCGCCTTAGCGAAACTGCGATGTCGATTCAGGGAAATAATATATTGAAGTTGCTGAAGAGTCATATCAATAGATTTTGTCTATGCGAAGATAGCAAAAATCATTTGTTAATCTATCATTCAATGCCTACTTTTGCAAAAAAATAAAATTAAGTAAATATGAAACATATAATCATAGGTGGTGTGGCAGGAGGAGCAACTGCCGCCGCAAGAATAAGAAGACTGACGGAAAAAGATGAGATAATCCTTCTTGAAAAGGGGGAATATATCTCATATGCCAATTGCGGGCTTCCTTATTATATTGGAGGCGCCATCAGCGAAAGAGAAAAACTATTCGTGCAGTCGCCTGAAGTTTTCTCTACCAGATTTAATATTGACATCCGCACAAAATCTGAGGTCATAGCCATTCATCCTGATAAGATGACAGTTGAAGTAAAATCTCCTGACGGGTCAATTTACACTGAGTCATACGACCGCCTGTTGCTGTCGCCGGGAGCGACACCTGTGAGGCCACCTCTTCCCGGGATAGATTCAGATGGGATATTCACGCTTCGCAATGTTGCCGACACAGATGCTGTAAAATCATATATCACCAATAATTCAATAAAGCGGGCGGCAATAATAGGAGCCGGTTTTATCGGCCTTGAGATGGCCGAAAATCTTAAAGAAGCAGGAATAGATGTGTCGGTTATTGAAATGGCCAATCAAGTAATGGCCCCGATTGACTACTCCATGGCGGCAATTGTTCACCAGCATCTCCTCAGCAACGGCGTAAAGTTATATCTCGAGACTGCAGTGTCTTCATTCAGTCGTGGCAGCAATGGCATTAATGTGCAATTCAAGTCAGGCGACAATATTGACGTAGATATTGTCATTCTTTCCATTGGAGTCAGACCACTCACGTCACTTGCTTTAGATGCCGGCCTGAAAATTGGCAAACGAGGTGGGATATCAGTCAACCCATATCTACAGACTTCGGATGAAAATATATATGCAGTGGGCGATGCCATTGAAT
This sequence comes from Muribaculaceae bacterium, assembly GCA_009775365.1. Classification (GTDB taxonomy): domain Bacteria; phylum Bacteroidota; class Bacteroidia; order Bacteroidales; family Muribaculaceae; genus Lepagella. The sequence continues at coordinate 9,297 of VSPM01000078.1, read as the reverse complement.
TTCCTCACCCTCTTACTGAAGAGCCCTGGCTGAATTATCTTGCCGGCCCGGCAAACCGGCAAGCCCGTATTGTGGCAGACAATATGGTGTTTGGAAACAAAAAAGAATATGAGGGCGCAATCGGAACCTCTATTGCAAAGGTATTCGACCTGACAGTCGCTTCTACCGGACTGCCTGCGAAACGTCTTGCCCAGGACAATGTAGCATACAAAACTGCAACAATTCATCCGTTCTCTCATGCAGGGTATTATCCGGGAGCCACTCCTATTTCTATTAAAGTGGTGTTCTCCCCCGACAACGGCAAATTGTTTGGAGCGCAAATTGTCGGCTATGACGGTGTAGACAAAAGAATCGACATGTTTGCTCAAGTAATAAAGCGCAATGGGAGTGTAACGGAACTTATAAACACTGAACATGCCTACGCCCCACCCTATTCTTCGGCCAAAGATCCCGTGGCAATGGCAGGATACGTAGCCGAGAACATACTTACCGGCAGGATGTCGCCTATATATTGGCGTGAACTCAAAGACCTCGACAAGAGAACAATAACTCTTATTGACGTGCGCACGCCTGACGAGTTTGCAACCGGCGCAATCGAAGGAGCAACCAATATTCCTCTTGACTCCCTTCGCAGCCATCTTGCAAAGATTCCGTCAGACAAGCCCATTGTTCTGTATTGCGGAGTCGGACTTCGAGGCTATCTTGCCTCTAATATTCTGAAACTAAACGGATATAAAGATGTAAGGAATCTTATTGGAGGTTTAAAGACATACAAACAGTCCACTGCCGAAATTTCTACGCCGCCTAAATGTTCAATGAATAGCAAGGATAAAACTATGTCCGGACATAATAACAACATTATAAGTGTAGACGCATGCGGGCTGTTGTGTCCGGGCCCGATATTGAAACTCAAGCAGGCAATGGAATCAGCTTCCAAAGGAGAAACTCTTCAGATTTATGCAACCGATCCGGGATTTGTTGCTGATGCGAAAGCATGGTGTGAATCCACGGGCAACAATTTTGTATCTCATCATTCTGAAAAAGGGATTCATGTGATTCAAATCAAGAAGGGAGAGAAAACAGAAAATCAAGGTTACACAAACTCATCCGGCAAAGGGAAATCATTCATATTATTCAGCGATGATCTCGACAAAGCTCTCGCTACATTCGTGCTTGCAAACGGTGCCGCAGCCACAGGTAAGAAAGTATCCATATTTTTTACATTCTGGGGGCTTAACGCAATCAAGAAATCGAATAAACCGAAGACGAAGAAAGATATATTTGGAAAAATGTTCGGCATGATGCTTCCTTCCGACTCAATGAAGTTGAAATTGTCGAAAATGAATATGGCAGGAATCGGGCCAAAAATGATGCGCTATGTCATGAAGCACAAAAACATCGAGTCGCTCGAAGCATTGAGAGACATGGCCATAGCCAGTGGAGTTGAATTCATAGCCTGTCAGATGTCGATGGATGTGATGGGCATATCAAAAGAGGAATTGCTCGACAATGTTTCAATTGGAGGCGTGGCCACATATATGAATCGTGCTGAAAATTCCAATGTAAATCTTTTCATCTAAAATGATTGTTAAACTATAGCATGTCTTCATACGTTGCATAATTGTTAAAGTTTTATCATTACACACAATCAAAGTATTAGCGGTTAAAGGAAGCCCTCATTCAAAAGATTGCACCGACAGGGTGCTCATGGAAATACCCATTGTGTCGAGCACATCCAAGAGAGAGCCGCATTCACAAGTTTTCATTGTGAGGGTTAAACCAAACAATCCCCGTCAACGTTATGAATATGTACTGATGAGTAATCATACACAATGACAATAGTTTAATCTTTATAAAAAATCTTAATTATGGAAGAGAAACACGAATATTGCGCACTTCATCTTGCACTTAAAATTACTAAAGTGGTGCTCGAGGCAGCGGCAGTGGCTGCAGGATTTTGCATTATGAAAGAGATTCACAATGTGCATCGCGCAATTGAGAATCACCACAAATGATTCTCGCCACAAAAAACTTGTTTGCAAAAGAAGTCGGGGGGTACGGAAATCCCGACTTCTTTTGTATCACATAATTCACAAAAAACTTTATATCATCATATCACAAACGAATTGAACGAATGAGGCTCTAACGTTTCGTTTATATATTTACTATTTACCTTAAAGGCAACACTCGCCGGTTCATCCTCAAAATTACCTGCAACCACCACCACTCTCCCTTCAGGGGTTGCAAACGCAATCGACATTCTGTTTTTCCCTTCTGACCGAGGGGCATAGGCCAGCATCCTGCTTCCCGGCGGCACAAGATTCGAGAAATGTTTCACTGCATAATATTCAGGAGTGTAGCGAATGCCTCGTGTTTTGGAATCCACTTGAATCAATGCGTTCTGATGCCAGCCCCAAGGGCTCATTCCACTGTCAGGAAGTAAGAAATTCCAGTTGTACCATTCGTCACATCCCTTACCCATATTGTCTGCTATCAGGAAAAAGGTATGCTCGCCGGCATTCCAGTCCATCGACCCGTTGCCACACTCGCTTTCAGAGCAGATATAATGAAAGTCAGGATATTGGCTCCTGATTGAAGAAAGAATCTCGCGTCCTTCCCACTGAAAAGCCACACCATCAATGCACTTGCGCAACCCCTCGTCAGAAAGAATTTTTTCAACGAGATCCTGCCTGTTGGTGTTGAATGTGCCGATATAAAGTTTAACGTCGGGATGTGCCTTTTTCAAAGCCGGCGAGAGGTAGTCTCTATTGAATCTGACAGTTCCTTCGGCTGTCCACGGGCACCCCGGATAAGGAGTATAGCTGTAAGCCTCGTTCTGATATATCACCATATCCACTGGTATCCCCTGCTCCTCATACATGCTAATAAACTTACAAAAATAATCGGCGTATGTCTTTAAGTACCTTGGGTCTTGAATAAAGTAATCCTGCGTGGCAAGCCGTCGAGGAAACTCACTGCTTCTCTCACCAAGAAATTTCATTTCATCTTCATCAATGTCATCGCTTGTGCCATATAGAAGATAGTCTACTTCCGGGTTAGCCTCGTTAAATTTACTGCTCACAACCGGATAGTCATGATTAATTTTCATCCAGTGTGGAGGGCTCCAGGGTGAAATCCAAAAGGTAAGGTCGGGATTATAACGCTGCGCCAACCGTATAAGAGGAATTATGCCCCTTTTGTCGCGCTCGATATTGAAATGCCTCAATTCAAAATCACCGGGCACGTCATCGCAGCTATACCACGAACGGCCATAGTCATTACAGTTCATGGAGACTCTTCCTTTTGTGAATTTCAAATCTCCGTCAGGAGAAAACAGATTGTGCATTATTTCATCCTGCTTCTGTTTATCAAGCGATATTAAGGCATCCCAGTCAAGCTCGTTGAATGTGGTTCCCCATGCTTTCAAGAGTATGCCGTCAGAATTGGCGCTTACCTCCATCATGATTTCTCCTTTAGGAGACTTGCATAATTTCACTCCTGATTTCTCCCAGAACATATTGTCGGTGGAAGTGTACTTACATGGATTGCCAGCCTCTGCGCCCGTCAGCAAGCTTATTATTATATATGCCGATAATATGCTAATCTTTCGATTCATACAGTTTTGACATTTAGAGTTCGTTATTTGTTCCAAAAGTTTTCAAGACGACTCGCCTCTTCCGCCGTGATATGAACCACAGCACCATGTTTAGGCGAAGTATAGTTTTCAGTCTTCATAACCCCTTCATTAAAATGGCCAAGTGGCGTAAAAGTCTTGAAATCAGAAGTCTCGACAAAGCCAAAATTATGAGTTTCAATGCCGTAGCAATCATACATTACCACCCACTTGTCTTCTCCAATTCTCTTCCACATATTTGGCGCCTCACATGCCTTCGGCTCAGGATCTATCCACTCAGGCAAAAAAGTATATCCTGTGTTGACATTATCCGACACAGCATGTTTTATTCCGGGAGTGCCATCGTGTGCTACATAAAACAAATGATATTTGTCGCCAATTTTTGTTATGTCTCCATCAATAGCGGTAGTCGATTTGTCGGGATATTCAAATAGCAATGCGGGGTCTGATTCAATTTTATTGAAATCATCGTTCACATACATATAATAAAGCCTGTTGCGGTCTGTCCCAAAACGCATTGTGAAATAAATCATCATTTTGCCGGCTTTGTCATCGTATATTGTCTCGGGAGCCCACACGCATCCAACGTCAGAATATTTGTCAGACATTTCATCAAGATTCACGTTTGCCCGGCTCCAGTTGATGAGGTCATACGATTTCATCAACACAAGGCCACGATTATTTCCCCAACCATATTTTTCGCCGTCACGTTCCCACTCCGTGTCTCGAAACCCTGCTTGACTGGCATAAATATGCAAATCTGTCATGGCAAGGTAGAACGCTCCGTCAGGGCCACGATAAATATGTGGATCGCGTATCCCTTTCTGAAAAGCTATTGTGTCGCCCGCAATCACTGGCTTGCCGTCATTTAAGGCTTTAAACGTAAAGCCGTCTTTGCTTATGGCCATATGCAATCCATGTGTGTCATCCTTATGAAACACCATAAGATAGGCCGACATATCGTTTTCCTTTGGCGAACAATATACATTCGTTGATTTCTTATCACCACTTACAGCAGATGAGCCTTTGCATTCGCACGACGATGCATCAACTTGTGAACCCTGTGCGCAGGCAATTCCGGCAGGAAGAAGGAGCAATGAGTTTAATAAATATTTCATGATATAAAGATAATCATTATAATTCATACATATGTGCAATTGCATCATACATCATGCGCATGCACCAACACAACCTGTCAGTCCACAAAAACCACCTTAGCCTTGTCGCGAGGCTTGGCTTCAGGAGCCTCGGCCGGATAACCAAACCCGATAGCATAAAGCAATGTGTATCCTTCTGAGAAATTCAGTTTCTCAAGAAATGGGGCGCCCTTTTCAGATTTAAGAAAAGCAACCGGCCCGCCAAGACAGCACGACCCTATTCCCATAGACCATGCAGAAAGAATCATGTTCTCCCCTAAAAGGCCACAATCCAATTTAGAGAAATCATCACCTGTAGATGCAATAAACACTACTGTCGGAGCATTGCGAAACATGTTTCTGAATTTCAAGTCATCTGCCATTTTCGGATTCTCGCTCAAAAACGCCTCTGTCATTGACGCAATCATATCCGGATTGTCGACTACGCGCAGCTCCCATGGCTGCTTGTTCATTGCGTTCGGAGCATTGATGCCACACTCGGCAATAATCTGCATTGTGTCACGTGAGATGGCATTAGGCTTATAATCCCTCACGCTTCTGCGCGACATTATTGTTGATATAACTTCATTCTCACCTGCTTCAGAGTTTTTCACTGCTTGCGTCGAATTGTTTTCTCCGCTACATGCACACAATGTCAAAGAACTCATCAGTGCAGAAAAAAGGATTGTTTTAAATTTCATAACAAGGTAACTTTAGCTACATATAATCAATGTTTTGCAAAAATAGAGATTTAATGCAACATCCGTTAGGATTTTTAAATAAAAAAACACCACATTTGGCTATTGGCGCCCATAAATGGCTACAAGCCCACGAACTGCTACCTAATATAGTCAAACATAACTAAAAAATAACCTCCGGCATCGCCAGGGGTTGCCGGAGGTTATTTTTAATGGATCTATGTTTCAGACTTTTCCTTGTTTAAGTTTGTCAACATACCTGTCAATTTTATGAAGTTCAGCCGGGATGTCTATTTCCTGCGGACAATGCGACACACATTGGCGACAGCCTATGCAATGGCTCGCTTGCCTTAACTTTGGAACAGACCTGTCATAGCCGATAAGGAATGCGCGTCTTGCCTCCTTATAGTTCTCGCTTTGCGTCGAGGCCACTACGTTGCCTTCATTGATACACTTGTTGTAGTGAAGAAGATTTGCAGGAATATCAATGCCATACGGACACGGCATACAATATTTGCAATTATTGCAAGGCACCGTAGGATACTGCATCATCAAGTCGGCAGTTTCATAAAGAAATTGCATCTCATCCTCTGTGAGAGGTTTCAGCGGGCAGAATGAAAGCAGATTGTCCTCGAGATGTTCTTTATAGGTCATTCCGCTTAACACAGTAAGCACGCCGAGGTGAGTGCCGGCATAGCGGAAAGCCCATGATGCCACACTTCTCTCCGGCTCCCGTTGTTTAAGACGCTCCACTACATGGTCAGGAACATTTGCAAGCCTGCCTCCCAGCAACGGCTCCATAATCACTGCAGGAATACCTCTCTTCTCAAGTTCGCCATAAAGATATTCAGCGGGAGTATTGCTCGAATTAACCTCTTTGGCATGTTTCCAGTCAAGATAGTTTAACTGAATCTGCACAAAATCCCATTTATATTCGTCATGTTTTGAAAGCAGATAGTCAAACACCTTCACATCTCCATGATAGGAAAATCCTAAATTCTTGATTCTCCCGGCCTCCCTCTCTTTCAGAAGAAAATCGAGGATGCCATTTTTGATATACCTGTTTTCATAAGCCTCCATTCCGTCTTCTCCCATTCCTACGGCATGAAGCAGCATATAATCTATGTAAGGGGTCTGCAATTCCTTCAAAGAGTTGTTATACATCTCAATTGAAGCCTCTCTGCTCCATGTGGAAGGTGCGAAATTTGACAATTTTGTGGCTATGTAATAACTATCGCGAGGATGACGGCTCAGGGCTATTCCTGTGGCATGTTCAGAGAAACCTTCACAATAGGCCGGAGACGTGTCAAAATAATTCACGCCATGTTTCAAAGCTGTGTCTACAAGGTCGTTCACCGCTTCCTGGTCAATGACCTCTCCTCCTCTTTCACTTTGGTTGCTCTTGACAGTGGGCCAACGCATACATCCGTATCCATGGATAGATACCTTTTCACCTGTCTTTGGATTTGTGCGGTATGTCATCTCTCCCCCTGTTATTAGTGATTCCGATGAATTCCCAGACGCGGACTTCTTTGCGGAGTCACATCCGGCAAGCGCCAGCGACGACACAGCCGCGCCTGCACCTAACCGTTTCAAAAAGGTTCTTCTGTCTATGTTTTTGTTATCGGTCATTGTTATTTGGATTAAATTACACGATGACGTTCATGCCCCTCTACATATATTGCACTGAACGGGCGGGAGGGGCAAAGATTCTCACATGCGCCGCATCCTATGCAGCGCTCCGTGTTTACCACAGGAATCTTGGGGCTCGAATCATCGCCGGCCACAGACGGCACCATCAAAATAGCACCTGCAGGACAATGCCTTGCACAATTGCCGCACTCCACTCCGTCAGTGACAGGCACACAATTCTCTTTCACCCAAACGGCATGTCCAATCTGTATTGATGACTTGTCAGCCACGGAAATCGGGAGTATGGCCCCTGTCGGACATACATTCGAGCATTTAGTGCATTCGGGACGGCAATATCCTCTTTCATATGATGACTCCGGCTGCATAAGGGTCAGAACATCGGAAGATGGGCGAAGCACGCCATTCGGACACACTGACACGCAAAGCTGACATGCAGTGCAATGTGTGGTCAGATTCCTGATACTTTGCGCACCGGGAGGGACAATGCGAGTTTTGCGGTGCGGTATCTTTTTATCCTCTATCACTGCAAGACCGCCGTCTACAACCTTCTCTTGCGCCGTGGCCGCTGCCGCCGTGGCAATGGCAACACCTGCGGTTAAAAACTGGCGTCTTCCATTGTCAACGTTTTTACTGTCAGTGTCAGCGGCTATGGCTTCATTCCCGGCCTTCATATTAGCCTTAGGGCTAAAAGCATAAGATATTGCGCCTTTGTTACATTTGCTCAAGCAATCCATACAAGTCACGCATCTCGAATAATCAATCTTGTGAGACTTGCTGTCGATACATGCCGATTTGCAGTTTCTTGCACAAAGGCCGCACCCATTGCATTTTGAAGTGTCGATCACAGGCCTGAACAAAGAGAAACGCGAAAGCAGTCCAAGCACTGTCCCTACAGGACAAACAGTGTTGCAATAAGTCCTTCCGTTTCTCCACGCGAGAATGCCTAATGCAACAAGTGTCAAAATAGCCACACCAAGTGTAATCCCGCTTTTAAGCCATATGTCTATGGTATAAAATGAATAACTGCCCTCTTTCTCAGCCCAGGAGGCAAGCAGGTTGTTGAAAAAAGCCCAAACAGGTGCGAGGATGCTTTGCACAATCCTGCCATATGCACTGTAAGGGGCAAGCAACGCCACAACTGAACCTATTCCGGCTATTATTGCAATCGCCATGATTACCAGCATAACGTAACGCAAAATATTTTTTGCCGGGGAATATGAATAACGGTTTTTCTTAGCTTTCTTGCCAAACCATGCAAACCCATCCTGCATGATGCCAAGCGGGCAAATCACAGAGCAATACACTCTGCCCAAAAGAAGTGTGAGGGCCACAAGAGCAACAATAACTCCGAGATTCAAAGCCAGCAATGCCGGAAGGAATTGAATCTTGGCCATCCATCCAAACCATGCATGGACTGTGCCGGTAAAGTCAAGAAACAGCAGTGTCACCATGATTATGCTGACCGCTGCTAAAGACTGTCTAAGTTTTTTCAACATAGGGAATCGTTTACTTATGGAAAACAATAATAAATATTTTTGCAAAAATAATAATAAAGGCACATATAATGCAAATCAAAATCATGGTCTTATATGCCAGAATCGTCTTAATCCAACACTCCATGCCTTGTTAGCAATGGCAGCAAGGCATGGAGTGTCGATTTATGCTTCCAATAATCTGTTAATTTTCCCTCTTCCGGATACTATATCAAGAACTTAGTGCGACAGAAAGTATTATGATTGCAGCTTTGCAAGAAGAGTCCGGCCGGGAATCTCTCCACTATCACGCCATTTCTCCTCCCCATTCTTATATATGATAAATGTGGGAACCACATTCACTCCCTCTTTTTCTGCGAGAGCTTCATTAAGGTCAATATCAAGCTGATATATGTCTACACTTCCTTCAAGAAGTTCTTTAACTTCTTCTACCACGGGCATCATCCTTTTGCAATGAGGACACCATGTCGCAAAAAACTCCACAAGCACAACAGGCTTGGAATTGACGGCTTCTTTAAAATCCATATTGATAAGAATTATATGTTAAACTAATAAATCCAACCGGTTATTAAAAAAACAAAACAGTCAGAATTTCAATATTATAACACGCGAGTTCGGGATAAGGAACACCATAAAAAAGTTGAATCGGCAGCTTGAAAAAGCTGCCGATTCTTTTGGTAATA
>VSPM01000077.1 GCA_009775365.1 Muribaculaceae bacterium | reverse complement strand
TTACCAAAAGAATCAGCAGCTTTTTCAAGCTGCTGATTCAACTATTTTTTATGGTGTTCCTTATCCCGAACTCGCGTTATTAATTTTGTGTCCATACAAATCATAAAAACGCAGAATGTATCGTAAAATCCTCATCCTCATAGTTGTCTTTACATTGCATTTCTCGATGCAGCCGGGGATGTTTGCGGCGCGTGCCGGGAAGAAGGATAGCGCGAGAGAGTCTTGCTACAAGAGTCTTGAAACCCTTGCATCACGGGATCTGGTGAAATATGGGAAGGAATGTCTTGACAATCGTTCCACTCATAAGAATGCGTTGGAGGCGTTTAGCATCATAATAGGCCGGTATTATAAAGGATCCGCGTCGATTCCTACAGAAGTGAGTGATGTCGTGGAATCTCTTCATCATGTGGGCACACTTTATCTTGTGTCGTATTTTAAATATGACAAAGCATATAAATATCTGTCGCTTGCCCAGCAGCTTGCCGAGGAAAATCACATGACCCGATGGCTTCCTTATATATATGTGAATCTTGCTAATTTATGGGAAATCAACAGAATGATATTTCCCGGCACCACTTGCGACGGGTTTAAATATGTTGCAGACGCATGGGATGCCGCAGTGGCCGGCAAGAATGAAGACTTGCTTCCGAGAATAGCCTTCAACATGGCTATTCTTACATATACGGAAGGTGCCGACAAGGTGTTCCATAGCCAGATAACAGATTTCCTCGATTATAAATTCAGCCGCATGAACTCCGACTGCGAGATTGCTAAAGAATTTGTGAAAGGTGTGAGATTATGGATGTCGAGGAATTATGAAGATGGGGAGCGGCATTTACTGTCATCTCTTGAGAAAGTCAGAAAAATCGTGGCGCGAGACACTGTGGCCGGACATGGTTATAAACGCAATGATTATGGCAAGCGTCAGATTCTTTCAATACTTTCGGCATTGGCAGAGTTTTATATCTCGGAGCAAAGATATGGTGATGCAAATTCAATGCTTCGGGAGTATGGCTCTTGGGCGAAAGATAATCCTGATTTTGCGATAGACTTGCATGAACTGTATGTGAAATATTTCAAGGCATTGAATATTAATGATTCAGTTGATAAATATCATTATCTGTATCTAAAAGGGAAGGATGCAATCTCAAACGAGAGTAAACTTTATGAGGTAGGGGAGAAACTTTTTATCGACAAAATAGAGAAGATAAATGACGAGGTTATATCTCTTGCAGGGAAAAACCGTCGGCAGCGTTTCCAGCTTGGAGCGGCCTTTGTAGCGTTGCTGCTGCTATTGTCGCTGATTGCTGTAGCCTTATGGGCTTACATAAGGGTGAGAAATAAATCTGCACAGCTTTATCGCAAAAATGTGGAGATGATAGAGGAGCAGATCCAGTTCATGGCAAGGCATAGACTGCTTCAGGACGAGGTGGAGCGGCTGCGAGTGCTTTCAGAAGGTAAAGATGTATGCAAAAATCAGCAGACGGATGCCTCATGTGATTCTGCAGCAACCGGAGATGCGGACGATGTTCAGACTGATGTGGCGAGGTCTCAGCCAAGGAGCATCATAGCTGATGCAGATGCAGAGATTCTTTATTCGCGCATAGTTGAGGTCATGGAGAAAGGGGGAGATGTCTACCAGCCTGAATTCTCGCTTGAGCGGCTTTCTGCGCTTGCAGAGTCGAGGCCCAGGGTTGTGTCGCAGGTTATCAATATGAAGACCGGCTCAAATTTTTCACAGTTTTTGAATGAATACAGAATCCGCGAAGCATGCATCCGGTTTCAGAACACACAGCAATATGGCAACTACACTGTGGAGGCAATAGCTGAGAGTGTGGGCTACAGGTCGCGCACGGGATTCTCATCTTTGTTTAAAAAGGCCACCGGCCTGTCGCCTTCAGAATATCACAGGCAGGCCAAGAGAGCATCCGGGAAATAGAAAAAAGCGTCATAAGAATCGGCAAATAGGCTGAAAAGTGTCTAAATTCTTGTTCTTGCACATAAATTTAGACCTAATATTTAGAAAACATTGCTTTTGTGTTTGGTTAATAACTTAATTTTGCGAATGTCAATCTTGCACAATACTATTAACCTAAATCAAAAGCAGATGAAAAGAAACTTTTTACTGTTGGCGGCATTGGCCGCATCCACATTCGCGCTTGTCGCCTATGAGAGGCCGACTCTCAAAGAGGTGATGCGTATGCGTGGCGAAGGGAAAGCGGCAATGTCGATATTCCCGTCTCGTTCGGATCATAATAAAGGGATTGCGTCGTCGGGAGTGATGTCTTCCCCAAAAAAGCGGGCTGTTGCGGCAACATCCGGCAATTCTCATCTTCGTTTGACAGAAGAGGGGGCAGAGCTTTTGGGATGGCTGAATTATTCAGATAGGTATTCTGTTGCACCGGGGTTATACGAATTCGGTCAGGATGGCGTCACAATGAAATGGGCCGATGGGTTCTACGAAGAGAATCAGGTGCCTTTGCAGACAGGCTGGATGATAGGAGACAAGCTTTGCGGCTATGTCTATCAGATAATTTGTGGCCAGCTCATTAACAATGTTTATGTTGAGTATGATGCTGCTACAGGAGAAATTATAGACACTATTCAGGTTCCGTTGGATCAGGAAGAGGGAGTAGTGGTGATGCAGACAGGAGCTTATGATGAAATGGATGGACGTGTTTATGGATACGGACAGCTTGGGTCGTCGCCCGTGTTTATGTGTTCATTCCCGGATGCACCTGAAATCTATGACATTATCAGAACTGTAGGTGCAGAAGAACTGTGCCCTACAATATGCTATAACAAATATGAGGATTCACTATACGGCATAAATAGCAAGGGCGAATTTGTGTCAATAGATTCAAAAGGTTATCAGACAGTGCTTTTCCGGCTTCCTATAGAGGGGTATGGCAATTATGTCACCGGCATGTCTTATTATCCTGCGGAAGATGTGTATTACTGGAATGTGATTCAGGAAGACAACACTTCGTCTATGGCTATTATTGATGTCAAAGACCAATCTGTGGAGATATATGAGAATTTCTCGTCAGGAGAGACATTTTCTGCATTGTTCTGTACTGACGACCGCATCAACCCGAAACGTCCGAAACGTCCGGCAGTGTCTGGGATTGACTTTGCTCCGGGGGCGACCAATGGGGTTGTTGTGTTCTCTACGCCATTGTCGTATATGTCAGGACAAACTATTGAAGGCAACCTTACATACACTTCGTATCTTGATGGAGAAGTGCATTCAACCGGAGAAGTTGCCCCGGGAAAGACTGTAGATGTGAAATATGAGAACCTCACCGACGCTATGCATACATTTGGCCTCACCGTGGCAATAGACGGTGTTGCAAGTTCGAGGGCAGAAACGAGGTCATACATAGGAAACGACACGCCTGTGGCTCCCCAGGGTGTTGTGCTTACTGACAATGAAGTTAGCTGGCAGCCCGTTACGCAAGGCATGCACAATGCATATCTCGATCTTGAGGCCATGTCTTATTGTGTGTATATAAATGGAGAACTTGTGGGAGATACGAAAGAAACCGTGTTGGCGATAGAACTTCCATCTGACAAGCCGTTGAGCCTCTATACAGCTTCTGTCAAGGCTGTTTGTCATGGAATGGAGAGTGAGATGTCGGGTGAGTCAAATGTAGTAAGCGCCGGAGAGCCAATGCAGCTTCCGGTATATCTGGAGCCCACGTATGAGGATTTCCTTATGATGAGGCAGTATGATGAAAATGGAGTTGGATGGTCGTATACTGAGATTGCAGAAGGAAATGTGATTTCATCCGGCATGTCGGAAGTGCAGCAAGACAGCTGGCTGTTCCTCCCGCCCGTAGATATTAAGGATGCCGGCCGTCTTTACACATTCTCTTTTGATGCGTTTACATGGGGCGAATGGTACACTGAGGAATCTGTAGAGGTTATGCTTTGCAACGCACCAAATCCTGACGGATATGTGTCGACTGTGATTAGCGAGTTTAAGCCTAATGAGATTCCTGCCAATTATTATGGTTTCATCCAGGCTCCTGCACCGGGCACATATTATGTTGCCTTGCATTGCACTTCTTCTGAATGGCAGTTAGGAGTGTTGGCCATGCATTTCAGCATAACCGATGACAATGTGCTTCCTACATCGCCGGGTGTGGCAACAGAGATCAGTGTAGAGCCGGGCGCTGAAGGAAAACTTGAGGCTCGTGTCGGTTTTAATATGCCGGTCATTATGATTAATGGCGAGGCGATGCCGTCGGATGAAGAGGTTGTTGCGAAAATTTCATCTGATGTTGCAGATACAGAAGTAAAAGGGAAACCTGGAGAAAGAGTAGAGGCTATTGTTGCTACTGTTCAAGGCAATAACACATTGAAGATTATCGTTTCTGACGGCGAATCGAATGGTATGGCAGTGTCGGTTGATGTGTTTACAGGAGTTGAGATTCCGGCAGAGGTTCCTTATTTGAGTTCCACTCCTTCGGAAGATATGATGAGCACAAGGCTTGAATGGGGCCGCCCGACTACAGGCCAGGACGGTGGCTATGTAAATCCGGAAGAGGTTACGTTCGACATATATCGTTATGAAGAGAATTATGTAGGATGGTTCTGGCAGGTATATGCACAGGATGTCAAAGACACTTCGTTTGTGTACACAATGGATGAAGGTTCGCCGCAAGATTTAATACAACTTGGAGTTAAGACTCGCAATTCAGAAGGCGTATCCGACAAAATGGTGGCTATAAACACTATGCTCGGCACCCCATATGCGTTGCCGGTGAATGAAAATTTCGACGATCCTTATATCGGCGCTTCATTTAAGCCATGGATAACATATGCTCCGGATGCTTCTTATAATTATCAGCAGTGGCAGTTTGAATATCTTCAGAATGTAGACGGCTCTTACACCGGTGAGACAATAGGAATGCTTGGAACCACTTGGTATGACGATACAAAGGGAATGCTTGGATTCCCCCGATTCACGACTAAGGGGTGTGAAGAGGTTGAATTGTCGATCACGTTGCTTAATGGGTCGAATATGCCGAAAGTTACTTTGTCCGGTGAAACTTATGGCTCGAAGTCTGTAGAGATCGGAAGCGTTGAGAAATCGGAAACTGAAGGATTGCAGACATACACATTCCGTTTGCCGGCAGAACTTATCGGCAAAGACTGGGTGCAGGTGTATCTCAATGTTGAGTATGAGACGTATAGCCAGTTTGTATATCTTGAAGATGTGGCTATACAGGGCACGACAGTGGGAGTATCTGCCGTAGAAGCCGGCACTTCAATTGCAGGCGGTGTAGGCTGCATACTATTCAAAGGACTTGAAGGCGTGGAGACAAGTGTTGTATCTGCCGACGGCAAGGTGGTGTATGGCGGCCGTATTGACAGCAACGATGAAACCATTCAGATGCAGAAGGGTGTATATATGGTGAAGTCAGGAAGTCAGAGCGCAAAAGTGTTTGTGAAATAACAATAACACCTCATTAGTATAAGATAGATTGGAGAGGGTCGGTAAAGGTGACTTTGCCGGCCCTTTTTTCAGTTGACGTAGAACACGAAGTAGTCCTTGCCGTCGATGTTCTGAATGAAGATGTCTTGCGAAGAAAAATTCCCTGAAAATAAACCATAGTCAATGTTGTAGGTTAAATCCCGGTATGTGTCAGTTGTTTTGAAGCCTGCATAATAATATCCTCGGCTATCTTGATGTATGTCAGTAATGTTTTGAATTGTCGTGCTTTTATATAATATCCTTAATGAGTAAGGCATATCTTTAGTTTTCCAATATATCCGATAACCGGATGATACCGGAAGTTGAGGATAATCATATATTATAATTGGATTATTAAGCCAGACATAGGTCAGTCCGTCTTTGTTTTCAAGACGTGTCGCATCTTTTGAAAGCAATTTTCCCAAATACGCTTCGGGTTCCGTGTATTCTTGTCCGGATTGTAATATCTGATAATATATGTCATCATAACTAAGGTTCAAATTATGTAGATCAAGTTCATGATAGCGATAATTGTATGCTTTATCAGGATGAGAAGGGTTCAGGCTAAGTGCCTTAAGGACGGTAGGTTTATTAGGCCAATATATTGTGGATGGAAGTTTTGATGTGGATGTCCAAAAATTAATGTATGGATTCGTGTCACTAAATTTACCAGATTCAGTTGCGTACCAAATGATTCGGATTGTGGAGGAGATTTCGATGGCGGGGGTGAAGGATGTTACTGAGAACCGGTAGATGTGGTTGCGGAGAAGTCTCTGCCACATTGGGTTGTCGGATGCTGACGGCTCTCCATTGATGTAAGGGGCAATCCATAGCCGGCACTCCTTCTCTTCCTGACCGTTGGTCAAAGTGAGTTTTATGCTCCTTTCGTCGCTCCGGGGATTGTCGGAGAGCTCCATTTCCGGCACATAAAGATAGAAAGAATTGTTGTCGGCAGATTTATTAAACGGCAAGTTTGCTCCATAATCCAATCCTCCTTCCGGGGAAGAGGGTGCGCCCTCATTGCTTTCCAAAGGCGCTATGGAGCCGGTTTTGGAATATTTTGTCAGCGCGGCTTCAGTGATGCTCCATCCGTCTGTCAGTTTATTTTCTATTTCAATTTTAGCCAATGCCCTTGTGAGAGGAATCTCTCCGAGGTTCAAGCTTGTGCCACCTTCGCTAACTATGTCAATCTCTTTTTCTCCATACATCGGTATAAGGCAATTTTCATTGCTGTTTTCGTAAGTAGGGAAAAAGAATATGGAGCCTTTAAGGTCAGAGAGTGATGAATTTTTGAAACTGTCGGACATGCCATAGTTTCCGGCATTGGCCACTATGGCAATTTTCAGTCTCCCTTCAGGGAGTGGCGGATGCAGGGTTGCTGTCACGCTGATTGATTCATCGGAAGGCGAGATGCAGAAAAGGTCGGGGCTGGCAGAGTCGTATGCAACAGCCACCTGTTTCCCTGAACTGTCGTAAAATGCGATGAAAAGGTCGTTGCTGTCGATGACGTTTTCAGCGGGAGACCCTTTCGTCATAGATATGGCGGGGGTATTGTCGCTTCTTGTAGGGAGGGAAGAGGGTGAGATGCTAAAAGAGATTTGCAAAGCGGAGAGTCCCGGTTCTGCAGGTTCGTGGTCTGCACACGCAGAAAAGAATAAAGAGAAAAAGAGCGTATAGACGCAAATCATTCCCGTGATTGAAATGACGTGTTTCATGCAGGTTGCAAGAGGGTATGATGCGTTTGGTCTCTTCACAATGCAAATGTAGGCATTAGGTTATTGATTTACAAATTTATTGTCATGAAAAACACACGATTTCGTCCGTAAGATATTTTTTTACACAATTTGTTCATTGGCATGTCTTCAAGTTGCGTAATTTATGCGATTATTATTAACTTTGCAGACAAGTCGGCGTTTAACGGGCTCCCGACCATTTTTCAATATAGATAACCTTTAACTAACCATATCTAAAACATGAAATCAAATTCCAAGACCGATGGCACTCCTTTTGCGGGTAATTCCTCGCGAAAAATGCACTATGGGTTTATAATTGTGGCCTGCTGTTGCCTGATGATGGGTGTGAATGTCGGGCTTACGTTCAGTTGCGCGGGAATCTTTTACCGTCCGGTGAGTGAGTCGCTGGGAGTGCCGGTAGGTGAGTTCGGCATTTATATGTCGGTGATGTATGTCACCTCCACGCTGATGTTGTCGATTGCCGGGCGTATGCTTGAGCGCTATAGCGCCCGCTGGCTATTCACCGGCAATGCCGCCCTTATGGGCGCCACATTCCTGGCGATGGGATTCTTCAACAATGTTTGGGAATTTTATATAGCCGGCGGAGTGCTTGGAGTGACTCTTGCGTTCCTTCTTTATCTGAGCTTCCCGACGTTGGTCAACCGGTGGTTTCACTCAAAGGTAGGACTTATGATCGGAATCTGCAGCGCAGCCTCAGGCATAGGCGGGATGCTTTTCAATCCTATGGCCGGCTGGATGATAGCCGAATGGGGATGGCGATGGGCATATGGTGCGTTCGGCGTCATAATTATTGCCGTTGTAACGCCGCTTCTTGGGTTGCTTCTTCGCGACCGCCCTTCCGACATCGGGCTTCAGCCATACGGGATAGCAGAAGCCGCCGCGAGCAAAAGCGGAGTGCAGGCAGAGGGCAAGACATATTCAGAGGCGGCTCGCAGCCCACTTTTCTATGGGCTCATATTGTTCGCCTTTGTCATGATGGGCACCTCCACGCTCAATCTGTTTATTCCGGGCTATGTGACAGACCACGGTTTCTCGCTTGAACAGGCATCGTTGACGGCGGCTGCCGTAATGGCCGGTGTCACGGTCGGGAAACTGGTGCTGGGATTGGTAAACGACCGCAACTGCATGGCCGGTGTTGTGGTCACCACGGCCTGCGGCATGGGTGGGCTTGCTGTGCTTCTCGCAGGCGCGGGGGCGCTTGCCTCCATCATGGGCGGCGCTTTCCTTTTCGGATGGGCCTATGCCGGAGTCACGGTGCAGACTGCGATGCTCACAAGGAGTGTGTTCGGCTCTCGCGACTATGCGCGAATATATTCGGTGATATCTATTGCGCTTGCAGCAGGAGGCGCTATTGCTTCCGGAGGGTGGGGGCTTCTTGCCGACGCCACATCGGCCTCATTCATTTTTATGGTGGGAATCGGGTGTCTGTTTTTGTGTCTGCTTATCGGGGCGTGGGCTCTCAGAAAGTCAGCGCCGCGTGGATGACAAGTGCCGGCGGAATGATTAAATCAGGTCATCTTGTTGAACCCGGATTTTAATGCCGGTCTTAAAAATAAAACAGGAGGCATTCGGTTTAGCGTTGATCCTCAATTATATATAGTGGAGACCGTGCTTAATTTTTATTTATGGAGGCTTAAGTATTAATAATTATCCTTAACTTTGAAAGCGCATGGCATGATATTGATTGTTGTGCCATGAGCTATCCATGAATAAAAATTACATTAGAATCATGAAAAATGTTTGTTGCCTGCTTCGGCAGTGCATATTGGCGTCGAGTCTTGTTTCTGCAGGAGCATCGATGGCGCGAGAAAACAATCCGGTGGCATCGTCTGATGCGGTAGTGACTGTAGATAAGGCGCGATTCACAGTGCTCACACCCGAAATGGTGAGAATAGAGTATAGCGACAAGGGAAATTTTGAGGACCGCGCCACATTCGCTGTTCAGAATCGCCGCATGGACGTGGTGCCTGAATTTAAGGTCACGTCAGACTCGGAGTTTGTGTATATCACCACCGACAAGATCTCCCTTAAATACCGGAAAGGGACTTGTCCAGCCACGGAGCCGGCGTCTGACGCTAATCTCTCGATTACGCTTGATGTCAATGGAAAACCGGAAACGTGGTATCCCGGCAAGCCTGACCCACTTAACCTGAAGGGGATGTGCCGCACTCTCGACGGAAGTGTCGGCGACAATAAAAGGGGAGAGATGGAAAATGGAGTTATCTCCCGGTCTGGATGGGCTGTGATTGACGATTCATGGTCTGCGCTGCGCCCCGACGGCAGCCGTTCATTCGCCTTTGAGCCTAATAGAGAAATAGGATTCGACTGGTGGAGCCCTCGTCGTGATGAAGAAGCCATGGATGTGTATTTCATGGGTTATGGCACAGACTATAAGAAGGCTATAGGTGATTTCACGAAAATAGCCGGGAGCATTCCGCTGCCTCCGGATTATGTGTTCGGATATTGGTATAGCAAGTATGCTTCTTATTCAGCAGATGATTATCGCGAAATAATGAAGGAACTTAATGCAAACGGCATTCCGGCCGATGTGATGATTCTTGACATGGACTGGCACTGGAACGGCGACCCCTCATGCGGATCCGAGAATATTGGAGGATGGACCGGTTGGTCGTGGAACACAAAACTTATTCCTGAGCCAGAAAAACTTCTTGGGGAGATACATGACAATAACTTCAAGATTGCTCTCAATCTTCACCTGGCCGACGGTGTTAACAGTGTTGAATCGCCTGGCTACTATGCTGCGATGAAGTCGGAGCTGGACGGAAAATATGATAATGGCGGAAATATTGCCTGGAGTCTTGATTTCACTGATTTCACAAAATCATTTTTCAGAAATGTCATAAGAGATCATGAGAAGGAGGGGGTGGATTTCTGGTGGCTCGACTGGCAGCAGCATCTCACAAGCGAACTGACTCCCTCTCTTGGCGAGACATTCTGGTGTAATCATGTGTTCTTTAATGAAATGAAGAAAAACAGGCCGGATCGCAGACCTGTGATATTCCACCGCTGGGGAGGCCTTGGCAGCCATCGTTATCAGATAGGTTTTTCGGGCGACGCTATGATAAATTTTCCGACTCTTGCTTTTCAGCCTTATTTCACATCCACAGCGTCGAATGTAGGATATGCTTTCTGGGGGCATGACCTTGGGGGGCACGTGTTTTCTGATGAGCAGACTGTAAACGACCCGGAGCTTGTGTTGCGCTGGGTGCAGTTTGGGGTGTTCACTCCGATATTCCGCACACATGCCACGAAAGAGGAGCGCATAGAGCGAAGGATATGGAAGTTCCCGAATTTCCCTGACATGCTCGACGCGGTGAAGTTGCGTTATGCCTTGTTTCCGTATATCTACACAATGGCCCGCAAAACCCATGATACGGGAATCGGGATGTGCCGCCCGCTCTACTATGAATATCCTGAGATGGATGAAGCATACAACTATGAGGGTGAATATTTCTTTGGAGATGACATTCTGGTTGCCCCGATTGTGGAGGCCGCAGAAAAAGGTAAGAAGTCGGCAAAGGAGATATGGTTTCCAGAAGGTGAATGGTGGGATGTCAGCGAATGCAGAATGATTAAGGGGCCGGGCGTGAACACTCTTGAATTTGCACTTGATGAGATTCCGTATTTCTATAAGGCAGGGTCGATGATTCCGTTCAATCCTTCATCTGTGAAGAATGTCACTGAGCGTCCGGAGGAACTTGTGCTGAATGTGGTGTCGGGGGCCGACGGCTCGGCTTCTCTTTATGAAGACAGCGGCGACAACAGCAATTATGAAACTGAATTTGCCGCCACTTCAATGACTCATTCGTTTAGCGGCAAGAAGGAGGTCATATCAATATCTCCGAGAAGAGGCTCTGATAAAGGACTTGCAAAAAACAGGTCGTGGAAAGTGCTTGTGCATAATGCCGGCAACCCGAAGAAGGTGTCGCTGAATGGCAAAAAACTCAAAAGCGCAGCATGGAGTTATGACGCGCCATCCAAATGTCTTACAATGAACTCACCGTCAGCGTCATGCCTTGCAAATACGGATATCGAGATAAGCTACTGACAGAAAAATCCGTTTGATGCACAGTCAGAACAGTAGGTAATATTTTGATAATAGCGAGGCCCGCGTTTTTGAATTAATGAGAAAAGCGCGGGTCTGTGTTTAAGCGCGGAGAATCCGGTCGTTGAGAGAGTGCGTAACTATCAAAGATGTAATTCCGATTTCATGAAATATTGCTTTATTGGCACGGCTCTTTCATTTAAGCACAAAATAACGACAAAAGCCCCCTTACCCGATTCAGTACGAATCGGGTAAATTTGT
>VSPM01000076.1 GCA_009775365.1 Muribaculaceae bacterium | reverse complement strand
CTTTATGTTGCGGGCTATTATCTTATCCATATCTGTTTGCTTTCGTGTGGCAAAGTTAATAAATAATTCTCATATAACAACGATTTGCCACACTGAAATGTTGCGTTGGAATGTCACAAACGCTTTGATTCAGACTATCGAAAGCGACAAGAGGCGGAGCGGTCTTCCGTGTTGGCGGCGTTATGCCGTCAATAGGTGACGGTGCAAGCACTGACACCCCTTGACCGCATCACACCTATGGGCAAATAGACATTCGCGTGAGAGCCGAGAGCGCATGTCGGCGAAGCCGGTGCGCGGTGCGAAGCACTCGGACTCTCCGCAAAGCTGAACACCGACAATCGCCATCGCCTTATGGTAGGCATCGGGGACGCTGCCTGATACCATAAGACTGTAATGGCGGCTGTCCGTATTCCGGGCCGCATTGCCTCGCAAGGACTTTTTCGGCCGCTCCGCCACTCATCGCTTGTCTGCACCCACGGGCGGAGACAATGGCGGCCGGTTCGTGCCTCTCTAATCGTCATAGACTCCGCTTTCCGGGGCGTGGTGCTTTTTTTTCTTTTCATTGTTTCAAGTCCATCGGCAACACCGGCGGTTGCCGACTGATATGTTCCTTTGTGCCGTCATGCCGGGGGTGCCTTTCAAGCAGGCATCACATTAACGGATGGGCGAGACCTCAATTCCCCCTCGCTGATTGCACACAAAGGCCTCAAACACTCCCACGATGAATATGTGGAAAAGGTCAACCGCCAAAGAGCGAAGGAGCAGAGAGAAGCCGACCAAGCCGAGTTCGAGAAACTCAAAGGTCGTTTCATCAGTCTGACAATGACAGTCGGCACAATAAGACTCCACACACTTGACAGCGTAGAATATTACGATGAAGGTACAAGGCAACATATCTGCGTAGGTTCATTCGGCTATTACCTCAAACCCGACCACCGCCACTTCCGGTGGTGGTCATTTTCATCTGTTTTCCCGAACTGAATAATTTCGCCGGACGGCTCTCACGAGCACGTTCGTGGCATTCCATTAAAGGAACCCAATTTATAACTTATGATTATCTTGATAACTTGAATTGTCGCAAAAAAGTTCCGATTACTTTCTTAGGCAATCGGAACATCCTAAACGCACATCGTCGACACATTATTTCTTTTTCTCTCTTTGGGAAAGAGCACTGCCGGCGACTTTTTTGCTGTCAGCACCATAGCGACCATCTCTAAGGATTTTAGAAGCTGTAGTTGCCACAGATTTTGAAGTAACCTTTTTTGCCATATTACCTCCTTTCTGTCTAAAGTGAGGGCTATTTCAAGTCCTCGTTATTTACTTGTCTTCATTGTCATCTTTGTTATAGCGACTTGTCGCCATAAGGTAAATGAGACGACTCATTCTCGAAGGGATAGTCAGTACTTTGAAGCAAACGGAGGTTTGTTCTTGGTGAGATACGTGTTCAGTCCCCTCTTGGCGTTTGCGAGCCTCTTCATGTTCGCAAGATGAGCTCCTCCACACGAGGAAAGAGTATAGGTATATACGCTTCCGCTTTTAAAGAAAACTGTTATGTGGTCATCACCATACTCATATCCCCTGACTCCTGTAGGTTTTCCTGTCATACAGCTGACACTGTTATATGGAATCATTTATCAATAAATAAGGTTGATATTTATGCGATACCTGACCAATCGCATTTTTTTGTTGAGGTCATCTATCACAGATTGGATAAACTGCGAGATAGTGTGGGGGTGCCGGCATTATCCTGCCTTGCAGTCTCCATAGCGGCAATCATTCCAAACACACTTCCTGTCCAATTGATTGCCGCCTCATCATATTTTTGCCGGAATTGCACGAGAATTGAGTTGTTCTCATCACTGAAGGGACAACTTGGGATAAAAAGCTGTTTCTTCTGGTTCCAATGTCTTTTCTGTATTGAACCTTTCAGCAGCTTTGTGACATTGATAAACTTCGTTTCTCCGTCTTGATAAAGCCTTAACCGGAGTTGGAAACCTTTGTTTCCGAACATCTGATAGTTGATGGTGATCATTACGTTGCTTTTAATCAATTAACTATTGCCGATTTTTTGCGTCACAAATCATGCACATCGTTAATTGTTTTTAGCCTGACACTGCTTAACCGACCATAAACTGTACAGCGTTTTGTTCGGACTTTGATAAGCTAATTCAAAGTTTTTCAACTTATTATGATAAAAACCAGTTTGCCTTGGTGTACAGGGTAAACTGGTTTTCATCATTCAGCGGAAAGACAGGGATTCGAACCCTGGGTACCCGTAAGGGTACAACGGTTTTCGAGACCGTCCCGTTCGACCGCTCCGGCATCTTTCCTCGGTCGTTTTTGATAGCGGTGCAAAATTACAATTTTTTTTTCATTTATTGGCAAATTGGCAACTGTTTTTTTGTGCTTTTTTTATTCTGATTGACTGTTGTGATGGCTTTGTCGTTGAATGTTAGTGTATTGTGGCGTTGTGATATTGGGAGACATTGTTATTGCCGGTGTTGAGATTGCATCTGCGATTAAGAGTTCTGCAGTATTTGATGCAGTCTTGACATGTTATATAACATAATTATGACTTTTGAACTTGAATTATTGTTAATATAAATGAGATGTGTCTCTATAGAATTTTAGAGGCGGTGTGCATAAACTGTCATTCCATCTCTGTTATTATGGCATGTCTCTTTGGTTATTAAAAGCACGATTTTATGTCAAATTCAAGAATTATTCCTCCTTCGGAACTCATCATCAATGAAGATGGTTCTGCTTTTCATATACATTTACTACCTGACCAGTTGCGCGACAATATAATACTGGTGGGAGACCCCGGCCGTGTAGACATGGTGGCTTCTTATTTTGATGAGATTGACTATGACGTATGTTCAAGGGAATTCCATGCTATAGGCGGTGTCTATAAAGGGAAAAAACTTATGTGCATATCTCATGGCATAGGCCCTGATAATATTGAGATTGTTATTACAGAGCTCGATGCTCTTGCAAATATCGATTTTAATACACGCAAGGTCAAGCCTGAGCACCGCACGCTTAATATGGTGAGGGTCGGCACCTCAGGGTCATTGCAGTATGATTTGAAAATCGGAGATTTTGTAATCGCTGAGAAGGGCACCGGATTTGATGGAATCCTTAATTTCTATGCTGCCCGCGACAAGGTTTGCGACTTAGAGTTTGAAAAGGAATTCTGCAAACATGTGTCTTGGGATCCTACATGGGCTGCCCCTTACACGGTTGACGCTGATGCTGAACTTGTGGCCAGAATTGGGCGTGATGACATGGTGAGAGGTTACACTATAGCGGCCGTAGGTTTTTATGCCCCGCAGGGGAGGATAGTTCGTCTTGAATTGAAAGACCCTGAACTTAATGCTAAGATTGAAAGTTTCAGATATAACGGGCGTCCGATCACAAATTTTGAAATGGAATCAGCCTGTCTGCAAGGCATGGCTAAATTGTTAGGGCACAAGGCTATGACTGTGTGCTGCATAATAGCTCAGAGAAGGGCCGAGGATGCAAATACTGATTACAAGCCTTCTGTGAAGAGGCTTGTGGAAACTGTTCTTGACCGTTTCTGATAAATTATAGCAATGATAAATATGGAGTCTTGTCTGCCGTGACACAAGTCGTTGGCAGGCAAGATTATTTTATTATTATGTTATGCTATTGAAAATCTGTTGCCGGGATGTCGAATTATTATGCCGTCAAATTCCATTTCGCCAAGTGCTGACATCAGTCTTGGCATTGGAATAAGTGTCTGTGTGTGAATGGAGTCTGCCTGCATTGGCTCCATGCTGAAGCGGAGCGTGTCGTAGATTAATCTTGGGTCGCCATCAAGTTCCGGAAACAAGTTTCGTTGAACGGGGGCTACCTGTTTGTCGAGAGGCTTCCATCCGGTTATTTCAATTACGTCAGCGGCACATCCTATAAGATGGGCCTTTTCTTTTCTTATAAGATGGTTGCATCCGGAACTTAAACGGTCGGATATCCTGCCGGGCAGTGCAGCCACATCTCTTGAATATGAAAATGCAGTGTTGGCTGTCGACATGGCGCCCCCTTTGATGTCGCTTTCAATCACGATTGTGATGTCGGCAAGCGCCGCCACTATCCGGTTTCGTTCTAAAAAGCGTTGCCGGAAAGGCTTTTCACCGAAAGGATATTCTGTCACGATAGATCCTCCTGTTTTTAAAATCATCCTTGCAAGGTCGGTGAGCGGCAGGGTAGATCATGTTCAAGCCGTGAGCGACAACTGCCACGGTTTCTCTTTCTGCTTTTATCGAAGCCTTGTGGGCGGCAGCGTCTATGCCGAAAGCCAGGCCGCTCACAATAATCAGGTCTGGGAAGTATGCGCTCAGGTCTTCTATCAGTTTTTCTGCAAAATCCAGCCCATAAGGCGATGGGCGCCGAGTTCCGACCACGTTGGCTATATGTAAGCCGTCAAGGTCTGTGTGGCCTAACTGGTAGAGCATTACCGGGGGGTCGGCAATATGCAATAGCCTTACGGGGAAATCATCGTCGAGAAGAAAAGAGCCTCTTATGTTGTGCCTGTCCATCACCTCCTTTTCTTTTCTTGCCTTGAAGATTGCCTCGTCGCGATTCATTCTCTCCAACATATTGATTCGCGGCATTTTCAGAGCGTCGGCGAGAGCGGGAGCCTCGAGAGCGAAGAATTCTTCCGGAGTTATTCCGCAGTCAGAGATGTGTCTTATTATCTCAGCATTCATTCCCTTTAGCATTGAAAGGGCTATTTTGTGTATAATATTGTTTTCTGCCATAATGGTTTAGGAAATAGAATGCAAATACTGGTTTATTTTATGTATTTTGAGAATACATTGGCAAGTTCGTCACCTCTCGAGAGTTTGCCGTCATGCAGCACTACAACTGTCACGACTCCTTCTGCCACCACTTCGCCGTTAGGCTTCACAATGTCTTGGTGAAAAATGAATCTTGGCCCTTTGCGTTCAAGCCGTAGGCAGCTCAGGAAGCTTTCTCCTCCACGGAGGGAAGTTTTGTATTCTATCTCGATTTTTCTTACAACAGCGTCAATCCCTTTATTGTGCATTTCTATAAAAGATAAACCAGCATCGGCACAAAATTTATGGCGCGTGTGTTCCATATAATGTAGATAATTAGCGTTGTTGACTATTTGCTCGCAGTCGAGTTCATAGTCTCTCACTTCCATATCCATTATGAAACAATATTTCTTGTTATCCTTGAGTATTCGCATAATATTAATTTATAGATTGGAGAGTAGGTTGTTTTTGCCTTAATTTTTCGAGGAGCATGAAAATGGCGTCTTGAAAGTCTTGATTGCTTTTGAAAGCATCGCAAGGCACCCATAAGAATCCCTTTTCGGGTGATCTGGGCAGGAGAGTGACAGATGATGTGCCCGAGGTATATGAAGAGAAGCGATTGTAGGGAATAAGAGTGGAATAATGTTCCTGATATTTCGATGACTCTTCGTTGTCAGGGTCTGCCACTATGTTGAAAACGGTGACAAAGATCCCATTTTCTATGAATTTCAAGCTGTGGCTTGCGACATTAAAAGAGGCCAAAGGGCTGAGCCCGTAGTAAAAGTAAAGGAAAGAAAGCATCAGAGGCGCCACAAGGCATATAATCATGAAAAACACTACAATCCATCTCAGATCGTGAAAAATTCCGGCGGCGAGTGCAGGAAGCGACAGCACAAGGAGCAACGCAATCCATTTCTTGCCGTATGTGGATATCATTTCCAGAGCAAAACTTTTGCCGTTCATTTTGAAAATGCCTGTGTCAATAACCATGATGCAATTTTTATTTGCCGGAAGATGTTTGTCGGTCTCTTTTTTCTTTTACAATGCGGTAGGTCTCGATGTTCTTCGGCACAAGAGTCTGCACATATCCAGTGCCGTTTTCATTAAAAAGTTTCGACATGTCGATATATTTGTCGCCGTTGCCTTTATGAATAGGGAATACCTCATCACGCCGCGCCTTTACTTTATCGCTCATTTCGGAGTGGCCGTCAGGAAGAAGCCCTCTCAATTGAGGGTCAACTCCATCTTCAGAACACCACACCGGAATTATTTCAGAGCAGGGAGGGTAGCCCATGCCGGTCCACATTATGTATTCTTTGCTTACGCACTCAGACGATGGCGTAGAGCCGTCGGTGATGGGCTTGCATCCCTCTATCACGATAGTGGCAGTTGACTTATATCTGGGTATGAAGTCCTGGTCGATGACCCATCTTTCAGACCCTGACGCATAGTCATATTTTTTCAGGTCATGCCAGAAAGATCGGCTGAGGGTCTCGGTAAGGAGTTCAGGTGTGATCTCCCCGTTTTTGGCATAAGGCTCAAGAAGATAGCATGCGTTGGCTTCACGAATGAATCCGTATCCCTCATTGTCGCGCCCGGAATGGCTGTAATTTGTGCGCACAAGCACATGGTTTTGAGCATCTGACAGGTTATACCTTACAAAAGAGTGATTGTTTGTTTCAAAAAAAGCACCGTTGCCGCTTGCGTCGATCACTCCGAAATTCGCTTCCACGCCCATAGGGCGAGGCAATGATTCGAGCAGCTTTGCAAAGTCGTCAACTGTGACACAGGTGCGAAGGGCGTGGGTCATAAGAAATCCCTCTTTGTCCATCTCCTTGTTGGGCACTTTGTCATCTTTTATATTATAGGATGCAGTGTTCATCACGGCAAATCCGGCATCGTTCATTCCCATCCATGCTTCTTCAAGGTTTTTGTCGGCGGCATTGAAAAGGGCCACATAAGAATGATCGCCGTTTTTTCCGGGCACATATTCCACTTTATTGTCGATTGTGCTCGTGTCTCTGTTTTTCCATAGGAGCGGCCTGCCCGACGGGTTGGCCTTGGCTCCGATTATGGCAGATGTGCACGCAAAAGATGGTATAATAGCGCAGGCTATGAAACAAAGCAGGAGAAAAGGTCGTTTATTCATTGATTTCACATTTAATTTTACAAAATTAATAAAATTATTCAAAACACGCATTCAGTTATGACATTACCGCAAGACCCAAACATGCTTCTCAGCATAATCAATATGAAATTGCGAGACGGTGATTATGATTCGCTCTCAGACATGTGTCAGTCGTTAGGCGTTGACGAAAACCTCTTGGTGATTCGACTTTCAGAGGCCGGGTTTGAGTATAATCCGTCGATAAGGCAATTCAGGTAATAAAGGATTGTTTTTTACGTGCGAGAGGCCATCCCTGATTGTTTCGGGATAGCCTCTCGCTATTTTGCTCGTTTTATTGTTTGTCAGAGAGAGTTATAGTTTGGAGAGAAAGTGTCGCCGTCGCGTATGCTTCCGGAGGCGGCTCCTTTCTTAAGCCATCTCACTCGCTGGTCGGAGCGTCCGTGGTTGAATGTCTCCGGCACTGCATATCCTTGCGCCTGTTTTTGGAGATAATCGTCGCCTATTTTTGAAGCGGCATTAAGACCCTCTTCAATGTCTCCCTCTTCAAGAGAATTAAATAGCCTGTTGTCATGATATGCCCACACACCGGCATAGTAGTCTGCTTGCAATTCAGTCCTCACACTCAGTTTGTTGGCTTCTGTCTGCGACATTCTTGCCATTTGTGAATGTGCGTCGGATAACGTGCCGAGCAAATGTTGCACATGATGACCAACCTCATGGGCGATGACATAAGCAAATGCAAAATCGCCGCCGGCATTCATTTGCTTGTCCATCTGGTCAAAAAAAGATAGGTCGATGTAAAGGGTTTCGTCGCCAGAGCAATAGAAAGGGCCTACTGCTGAAGAAGCCTGCCCGCAAGCGGATTCTACAGATCCAGTGTATAGCACCATTTTCGGGGCCCGATATGCGAGTCCCATCTTTTTGAATTCTTCAGTCCATACATCTTCCGTGCCGGCCAGGATTTTCTTGGCGAAATCGGCATATGCTTCCTCTTGCGGGGTGGGTTGGTATTCGCTTCTGATTTCGTCTGAAGAAGCAAATGAGGAGCCTCCTTGAGAGATGACCGATAGAGGGTTCCCTCCTGAAAGCCAAACAAATAATGCCGCAATAATCAATCCGCCGATGCCGCCTATACCTGCGATAGTTCTTCCGCGGCCGGACCCTCGTCTGTCTTCCACATTGTTGCTGGAGCGTCTTCCGTCAAGTTTCATATTCAGAGTGTTTAAAGTTCAGTAATTAGTTTATATTCCGCATAAGATAATATTAGAAGAAGCCCCCGTAGGGTGTCGTCGTCTAAAGTCCTTATGTATAGATAACGTAGAAAGGGAGTAAAGTGTTAAATCTTCACGCTAAAACATTATGAAAAAGCCGGAACTGTTAATGTGTGTTGAATAAGTTTAAAGTAGAGTGTCGCAAGACAACCTTACAGCTTCTCGCGCGTTTTATTATTACAAAAAGCAATGAAGCAATATGGAGAAGTATTCAAAGTTTCGTGAGAAAAGTTGAATGCGGTTTAAGTTTAGTTAGATATAGTTTATAGTGGAATCGTGAGAGGGGCGTAGTGGAAGCGCCCCTCTCTTTTGGTTTTCCCGACATGGGTATAATCTAACGGGTGTAAGTCCCGAGCGCGCCCCGATAGCGGGAAGTGCATAGTCCGAGGCAACGGTGTCTGCTGCGAGGGGAATCGGGAGGAAGCTAAGGACAAAAATCTGGCTCCACGCACAGAAACTTGATACAAGGCTCAAAGTCAGGGGTGAGGTTGCCAAACAAACCGAAGCCCGAGAGCTATCCGGACTGACGAGAGTAAATCAAGGGAGTATAAGACTGAAAGATTATGCTCTTAATGCGATGCCGATCAGCGGGAATGCTGGGAGCGTATGCGGCTTCACGCAGTGATGACCATGCAGCCGCATTGCAAGAAACGCCTGTCGCCGGCCATGGTTCTTCCTCTCCCGTGGGACAAGAAGACGCGGGGCCGCAAAGAGTGCGCCCCAGTGGACAAAGAGGAGCAGAAGGCTATGTTCTTGAAAAAGCTTGGGAGAGGGTGATGCTCTTATTTTATTCTTATTGTTATTATCTTTTCTTTTTCCGGTTCACTTGTGAAATACGCATATAAAAAGATAATTAAGAGAATGAGAGCGGAGATTGCACTGATGCTGGATGTTATCACTAAAATCCAGTCCCAAAGGCTCTGTGGATCCTGCAAACGGCGAAAGGTGATTTTTGCGGCATCTAACATTTCATGAGCCAAAAGTTTTTCATGAAGTAAAATGCATGGTATCATAGCTGTGAGTTTTTATGTTTTCGCCACAAAATTAACGAAATAATTATAACAATACAACAAATAACGGAACAAAATGGCTTCCAAATCAACGATTTCGATAGGCTTTAAGATTGAGGACGCGGAGGGAGGTTTCAAGAAACTCACCCTTGACGCCGATGCGTTGCGCCAGGTCATGAATGCTAACGTGACGGAAGCAGAAAAGCTCGGATTTCGGCGCGAAGAAGCAGGAAACGCTAACGCCGAGTATAAGGACATTTTGCATCAACCGCGCTTACGCGCAAAGAGAACAATGACATCGCAGGAACCGTTGATTGGTTTTAGTAAAATATTGCTATGATTGAAGCTGAATGTAAAAGGTGATTTCCGGGGGGAATTACGGGAATTACAGAGGGCGAGTAAGTTTTAAGTGATGCAAGAAATGTGTCGAAAAGTAGAGTATATTTTCTATTTGGTGTGTAAAATAGGCGGCATAATTATAAATGTGGCAAATTTAGAATTTTTTCAGTCTTTTTATTTGCGCTCTTATCAGGAAAGAGGTAATTTTGTATTGAATTCTGGAGTAAGTGCAGCCGAATTTTTAAATCATAGCGTCGTCGGGTGTGCATTTCTCCAATAATTCAAGAAGATAGCAAATTATGAAATCAAATTATACTGGCCTTTGGCTATTGCTTACATTGGCGCTTTCTGTTATTGTGTCGTTTTCATTTTCC
The DNA here is from genome assembly GCA_009775365.1 of Muribaculaceae bacterium. Classification (GTDB taxonomy): domain Bacteria; phylum Bacteroidota; class Bacteroidia; order Bacteroidales; family Muribaculaceae; genus Lepagella. The sequence goes on along the minus strand of VSPM01000076.1, from coordinate 2,372 downwards.
GATGATTTTTCAGTAGGGGGGTGGACGATAAAAAAGGCACCGGTGGCAGAGACACTCTTCACAGAGCCGGATGAAAGCGCATTGGAAATGCTTGACTGTGATTTACTTCCGGAGCAAGAAATCGCGCACGTAGAAATCGAGATAGATTCTGTGCCTAAGAATATATTTTTGTTTGGCGACTCAATGACATTTAACCTTGCATTGCGTCTTGCCAAATATGCAAAGCAGAACGGGCATCAGTTTCATGCGGTAAACTGGGATTCGAGCAACACGAAAATATGGGCGGAAACCGACACATTGTCGCATTATTTGACATTATATAAGCCGGATTATATCTTCATATCGTTGGGTAGCAATGAGGTGTATTTTAAGAATCCTTCAACTCGGTTGCCGTATGTAAAAAAGATATTAGAAAGATTAGGCGATACGCCATATGTGTGGATTGGTCCGCCAAATTGGAATGAAGACACAGGAATCAACGACATGCTTGAGTCTACGTGCAAAAAAGGTTCGTTTTTTCGGTCACAAGGTATGGAATTCAAGCGAAAAAAAGACAAGATTCATCCCACAAGGGAATCGAGTGCATTATGGATTGACAGCATCATGAGATGGATGCCCAAATCGAGCCATCCTATTTTAGCATCCGAGCCGTCTGATTCTATAGGAAAGGTGAACGCTAATGTAGTCTTTCTAAAGGCTCTCAATAAATAGGGCATAATTTCATGTTTTGAACGAGAATAAATTCCTGATATAGTCAAACGCATACATCTTTAAGTCAATAAGGATGATTGATTCTATACTGAATACATTGCAATCGGCCGCCGGCAACATCTTGCAATTGTTAACTTATGATCCCAAGGCGCCCATGTTGTTTTCGAGTGGCCTGTTCTGGGTGTTGTTTTTAATATTTCTCCCCATATATGCCTTTTTGAAGGGAAGCAAGTGGAAGATGGTTACCTTCGTGGTGTGTTTTTCGCTATATTTCTATTATAAATCGAGCGGCATATTTTTTTTAATGCTCATAGGCACATCGCTTGTAGACTGGTCGTTGTCGCACATAATTTACAGATTGAAGATTCGCAATGCGCGCCTTTTATTCATGTGGATTTCAATTTGTTTTTCATTGTCGATATTGGGATATTTCAAATATTCCAACTTTTTCCTGTGGAACTGGAACCAGATGGTGGAAGGCAACTTTCAGCCATATGACATTATACTTCCTGTTGGCATATCGTTTTATACCTTCCAGTCAATCAGTTATGTTGTAGACGTATATAAAAAGAGGATTAAGCCAACCGACAATTGGTTTGACTATCTTTTTTTCCTGTCGTTTTTCCCGGCATTGGTAGCCGGGCCTATAGTGAGGGCTGATTACTTTTTGCCGCAGCTTGCGGCAAATAACCCCGCCACTAAAGAGAATATCTGGGGAGGTTTTTGGCTTGTGATAGTCGGAATTGTAAAAAAAGCAGTGATAGCAGATTATATCGCGCAGTATAACGACCTCGTTTTCAACGATCCGTCTCTTTACACCGGAGTTCAGGCGTTGATGGGGGTTTTAGGCTACACAATGCAGATATATTGCGACTTTTCCGGATATTCCGATATGGCTATAGGAATCGCATTGATAATGGGATTCCGTTTAGGCTTAAACTTTGATTCTCCATATCAAAGTAGAAACTTGACTGAGTTTTGGCGAAGGTGGCATATCTCACTGTCATCGTGGTTGAGAGATTATGTCTATATACCTCTCGGCGGGAATAGAAAGGGTACAATAAGAACCTATGTCAATAATTTCCTCACGATGCTTATCGGCGGCCTGTGGCATGGAGCTGCATGGAAGTTTATATTCTGGGGTGCTATGCATGGAGCAGGCCTTGCGGTTCATAAGGCGTGCAAGCCGTGGCTTGATAAATTGCCAAACAATTTTATTGTAGTGTTTATTTGTTGGCTGGTTACTTTCGTGTATGTGTCCTTATTATGGGTGTTCTTTAGAGCGGCGGATTTTGAGCAGTCGGTAGAGATTATAAGGAATATATTTGTTGATTTTGATTGGCGTCAGATTCCTCAGTTCTGCGATGCCCGCCCGGCATGGTGTGTAATGATGGCATCACTGATAGTGTTCCATTTTGTCCCGCAGAAGTGGGCCGATGGTGTGCAGTACGCTTTTATAAGAGTTAACTGGGGTATAAAGTTAATAGTATTTTTGGTGGTGGTTCAATTAGTGATAGAATTTATGTCAGAAGAGGTAGCGCCATTTATATACTTCCAGTTTTAGCAGTGGTTTTTCAGATTATGAGTAAGCGTCCAAGTTCGAAATAGACCAAAAGTATTACCTTCGCGACAGTTTAATCAAAACCAATGATTATGTACAG
>VSPM01000075.1 GCA_009775365.1 Muribaculaceae bacterium | reverse complement strand
TGAAAGGCCGCCCAATACTCTATGTCTTTTGCTTGGTTGAAAAACATAAAGTTCTTATCCCGAACTCGCGTTATGAGATTCCTGCGGGCCTTGATGTCAAGATTTGACGTAGGCTCATCGAGCACAAGAATATCCGGTTCCATAGACAGCACCGATGCAATGGCAGCGCCTCGCCTTTGCCCTCCCGACAATTGAAAAGCTGATTTTTGCGACACTTCTGACAAGCCGGTGGCCTGAAGCGATTTGTTAACCCTGCGTGACACTTCTTCCTCCGGAAGCAACATGTTGCGAGGCCCGAATGCCACATCATCATAAATTGTGGGCATAAACAACATATCATCAGGATTCTGAAAAATCATGCCCACAGATTTTCTCACGACAGGAGCGGTTTTTTCTGTTAATGGTATGCCGCCGACGTTAACCTCCCCTTCAGAAGGCAGCAACAGGCCGTTGGTGTGAAGAAGAAGGGTGGATTTGCCGGAACCGTTAAGCCCGAGCAATGCCACTCTTTCACCATGATTTATTTGAAAGGTTATTCCTTTCAGAGCTTCTGTTCCATCGGCATAACGATAATGCACACCGGAAAACTTTATGAAATGATGACTCATGGCATAATGTGTGTGATGAAAGTTGAAAAATCTACGAAACGTGCAATCGCGATACAGGCAATCCAGCAGCACATCCAAGTCAATGAATGTGAATCCCATTGCATTCTACTTCCTGTAGGCAAAGTGCCTGAGAATCCTCTTGCCTTCATGGCTCTGTGAATGTTGGAGGCCCTTTGTGTGCTTCTTATAAGGAGCTGCCCCACATGTCTTCCCCACATTGACAGCGGATATGACTTTTTTCCATATCCTCTTGCCTGGCGGGCTCTGTTCATTATTATAGCTTCTTCAATAATGACAGATATGTAGCGATATGTGAGGAGAAGCTGAGTTGAAAGCACAGCCGGGCAGCCAATGTGGCGCATGGCATTGAACATGTCAAGGAATCCCGATGTGGCAATCAGTAGCAGCAATGACTGAAATGATAAAAGAGCGCGAAATATTATTGAGATAAAGCTCACCCATCCGCGGCTTATTGTTATGCCTGAAACAGTGAATGCCTTGGAGGTGTCGATAATAGGATTAAAGATTCCTATAAGTATCGCTAAGGGAAGAATCCACAGCGACTTTAAAAAAATATTGCCATAACCAATGCCGGACATTTCTGAGGCAACAATTGGATAGACCGCAAGCCATATCAGTTTTTGTGGCTGATTCACCGGGATGCTGAGAACAGCAATGAGAAAAATCAATGTAACCACGAGCATAGCCGGGGCAGACACCGAATTCCGGGTGCCCCGCGCTGAATTTAAGATTTTGATATATGCCTTTTCTAATTTATTCAAAATTAAATATAATATGTTAGTGGTTCATTATTATCGCTGCTCAGGTTTTTATCAAATTAACATAAGATTCATATCAAGGAGTTTTGTGGCGCTTGCGAAACAGAAAAGCAGACATGCACCAAAGCATTGCCATAACAATCAACCCTCCTGCAATGCCTGCGAATGTAGAATCATAATCAGGCATGAAGGCTGTTGCCGGAATTTGGGCTGCTCCTAATTCCGTATCTCCCGTTAGTTTCAAAATCGACCATTCAAGCCCGTCGGGGTTTTCAGACGCTACCCATGTGAATGAGACTGCCATAACAATTGCAATTCCTGCTAAAATCCACAGCACTCTTTTAGTTTTTGTGGAAATAACACTGTCATGGTTCTGAATTTGTGATGATGTCTGCAGGCTATAAAGCATGTCCGGCTTGTAGGAAGCAATGAAGGAGATTACTAATGCTGTAGCCACGCCTTCACAAACACCGATGGCAAGATGAATAGATGTCATCAGGCCAAGGAACGTGGTTGTGGATAGTGCCGTCACGCCGGATAATTCTGTTTCAAATGTGACAAGAACGGCACCAAGCTCCAATCCTGCCACACATGACAGGACTGCGGCGGCGGAAAGTCTCCACCTTGATGTTGACGTGCTGGCTATAGGGCGGTATATAAGAGGATAGGCTATAAGACAACTTGTTACTGCCATGTTGATTATATTACAGCCAAGAGCCATTAGCCCGCCGTCGGCAAAAATAAGGCACTGTATTATAAGCACCGAAGAAAGAGATATAAACCCTGCCCACGGGCCCATTATCGCAGAAAGCAGAATCCCTCCGATTATGTGTCCGCTTGAGCCTGTGCCGGGGATGGAAAAGTTAATCATTTGCGCGGCGAATATAAACGCGCCCATCACACCCATCAAAGGAACTATGTCGTCGCGATGAATGGATTTTAATTTTCGTGAGGAGATAGCGATTAATGCTGCCGCCGCCACTCCGGCCGCTCCTGCCACCGGTGGCGACACGAGCACGTCTGCCATGTGCATAATTTCAATTGTTTAGTATTATACATAGTTTAGCGATAGCGAAAGAGCAGTTGTGAGTTAACAAAACCGACCGCCCGTGAGAATAAATTATTCTATGTTATCGCTTGTGCTATTTTTTTAAACAATTGAAACACAAGATAAGTTTTGAACTTTGACATCGCAGCCCCTGCGTTCACATAATAAATAGGAGCACAGGGGCAGTGATTCCGTGTCATTCCACAATGGCAGACCCATTAGAGACTCTCTTTTTTTCATTCTTTTTCACATGGTCGAGCCAATATCCGGGATTTGCCTTAAACTTTTTAATCTTTCCGTTCCTCTCCAATTCAATAGCCGGCACGGAATCATTGTCGTCAATTATATCAGGAGAATAGTCAGCTCTTGTCCCCACAGAATCGCTGAAATGGTAGAACCTGTTGCCCATAGATCCTTCAAGATCAAGCGCACCATAGAGCACAATTGTTGGTGTGCCGGAAAGATCTATGTTCATAGAATAACCGGCCAGCCGGTATTCTCCGGTTGTGCCATAATCAGCAGTGTCGTTTTTTGTGTCGATTCTAAAAATAGCGCCGTCGATAGTGTCAATCATGCACACCACCGGTGTCCACCCGTCGCGCAATGCAGGATCGAGAGAAGAGATTTCCTCTTTTCTTAGAGAGTCAAGCATGTTTGCCTCCCGGCTCGATATGTAATTCACGGCATAAATTTTTCCGTTATCTATCCAGATGTAAGAGCCATCGTATAGAGTCCATCCTCTCCATCCCTGTTCTTGCCAGGTAGAGTCGGGCGCCTCTTCAATTGTTTTTTTCAAAGTGTCGTCAATAAGGGTAGGATAATATGCTACCATGGCGACTGAATCTTTTATGTCTTTAAGTGGATATGGCCTTTGAAGCGGATAGTTCACCACTGAAGCAAATGCGGCAGGGGAATCGCTTACGATAGCTACGGCAACCGGTTTCACTTCTTGCGGCAAATTAGACAATTCCGCTTTTTTTTTCTTATTTCCGCATCCGGAAACAATGGAGCCGAGAAGGAGGCATACTGTGAAGGCCGGTAATATTTTGTGTATTGCTTTCATTATTATATCAGATGTTGAAAAGCCTTAATACGGCTTAATTATTTGCACAACGTTAATTTAACTTCTTTAGCGTGCATTGCCTAAATATATTTATGCAAGACTCCATCAGGGAATGAAGAGGGTTTCATATTCTTCTGCCCTTCTCCTTTTAAGCTGCTTGAGTGTTTTGCCGCGATATTTCGAGTGAGCAAGATAGGAGTTTTTGATATTGCGGTTGCCTGACAAAAGGTTTTTATAGACAGTGGATTTAGCCACTGTGCCTATTCCGCAATTATATGCAAGTGCCGCCAGAATAAGACTGTCTTTCCCGAAACTTCGATATTTGGCACAAAGTTGGGAGAGGTCTTTGCGAAGAAGAGCGTCAGCTTGGCTTTCTGTCAGGTTGGCTCCTCGTTTATACTTGTCGCCTTTAATGATCTGATGACCGTAGCCGATCACATTTCCTTTGTTGCGATGAAGTCCTTCATATTTCTTGATAACGGTCACTGCTTTTTCAAATTCAGGGCTATAAATTTTCCTTACGCCGCTTCCTGTAGCACTCAGTAGGCCGGAAGATGCTCCGAAAGCCAGTGCAACCGACAGCGTTATTCCCCAAATGAGTTTGCGCATTCCTTTTGCACTGCTGATGGCTTTTTTCATAACGTTTTTTTCCATACTTATAGGAACCGGCTTATTGTGCCGGCTCATTGAAGAAGAGATTGGACAGCCGATTACGTTGTGTATCTCATAATATATTTCCGGTTTGCAACAATGCAAACTATATATTTTAAACAATCTTATGAGTCAAAAGATTAATTTAATTAAGTAGCTTTCAAAAACAAATGAATATATAATTGTGAAGTGTTTTGGAGGATAATTTTTCCTGAGCAAAGGAGTTTGGCGGGCTAAACAACTGAACAAAAAAAAGAGAGAAATAAGCCTTAAAGACGAGCGAGGATATATTCACCCTAAGGACTACTTAAAATTTAATAATATGGTTGATTTTTGTAAGTTGTTTATTGTTTAATCATGAAAATAAGTTATATTTGCGATGTATTAAAATGCAGGACATATGAATGATTTTGAAGTTTTGAAAAATCTGTTGGTTAAAGACCGCTCTATACGACGTTTTTATGAGAATGAAGCGATAGACGAAGCAACGCTTGAAAAACTCGTCGAACTCACAAGATATTGTGGCTCAGGAAGGAATCTTCAGCCTCTAAAGTATCGCATTGTAGTTGACGAGGATGAAAAGAGAGGAATATATCCTTATCTCGCATGGGCAGGTTATTATAAAGACTGGGATGGCCCGGAAGAAGGGGAGAGACCTGCGGCATATCTTGTGCAATGCATGGACAGCAGGCTTGCAAAAGATTGCCTTTGCGATGACGGACTTCAACTTCAGGCAATAACACTTGGCGCGGCTGCCATGGGTGTTGGGGGTTGTATTATAAAATCATTTAACGCCGATAAAATTTCAGAAATATTAAAACTGGGAAAAGACTTCTCTCCTCGTTACGTGCTGGCATTGGGGCGCCCTAAAGAGGTGGTCGAGATCGAAGAGATGAGTGGAGATATAGATGCTGATTATAAATATTATCGCACTCCTGATAGCGTTCATCATGTGCCTAAACGACCGCTTTCGGAACTGGTAATATAAGGATATCCTATCAGCAGGCATGTTATGACATGAATGGCTTTCACTCATCATTCTTTCTCTTCTGACGAATAACTGACAGTTGGAGAAACTTGTAAATATAGTCAATTCCGTGTTAGGTAGAGACGAATTCATTTATGACGATGGCTTCAACAGGAAAAATATCAATATGAGGGACCTTTGAGATTCAAGACATTTGAGGAGGGTGCTTTTGTGAATCTGAGTTTTACAGATAATCAGCGTGTTATATCATCCAACAGTGGACAAACCTTGGAGACATTCACCTTCGATGGTGAAGGTCGTCTCTGGAAACATGACTTTCAGAATGGCTCCGACCCTGCAGAGGAAGAGCTTTTTTATGAAGGAGACGGAAAAATACCCGTAAAAAAAGTGATGACAATATACGATTCATCCGGTAACCATTACAGAACCTATGTTTATTCTGAAATAGAGATTGATGAACATGGTAATTGGACGAAAAGGAGGGTCAATGAATACAGAGGAAAAGAGGAATATCGGATAGATGAAGACGGTGAGGATAACAGCAATGGAATGTGGAAAGAGAATTATACAGAATCCCGTAAACTTACCTATTATTGAATACAGCCCATTTTAATTCAAACCAACTTAACTACAATATAGTCCGATTAGAAAAGGCGTATGAACCATTCTATGATTTTCTTTCGTTCTTCCCAGTTGGTGTTGTCTCTTTTAGAGAGAAGGCTGAAAATCAAGGGGGGAAAGGCGATCTTGACCGGTAGCCGCGAGAAAGTCATGTGGACGATAATGTCGAGATTGAGAATCTAAAATTTGTGAGAATAATATATAAAAAATTTGTGAGAATAATATATAATATGTATCTTTGTAATATCAAAATAATATCATATGGGCTGTTTTCGGATTATCTTCCGGGAAGAATAATATTTTAACTTAATAATCAGATTATTATGGAACATGAGAAAAACAAAGAGTATGAATACGGCGGTTTGACCATTAACGGTTTCGCTATGATATTCTTCACATTCATGCTCATACCTGCGTTGCTGGTTGGATCGCTAATGCTGTTTATGGATAATGCTCCGGCACTTGGAGTAATCCTCGCATCGGTTTTGTTGGTAGTGTTTATTATGGGTTGTGTCGGCTATTTTGTGCAGGAGCCTAACCAGGCTCGAGTGATGATTTTCTTTGGCAAATATCAGGGCACATGCAGAAAGACAGGCTACTATTGGGTGAATCCGTTTATGAGCCGCAAAAAATTGTCGCTTCGTATCAGAAATATGGATATAGAGCCCATAAAAGTGAATGATAAGATTGGCAACCCTGTGCTGATAGGCATGGTTCTTGTGTGGAGGATAAAAGACACATATCGCGCAGTTTTCGACATCGACTCGCAGTCGCTGGGATTGAATGGCAGTTCGGTGAGCAACTCTGCATTGGAAAAATTTGTTCGCATCCAAAGTGACGCTGCGCTTAGAGAGGTTACCGGACAGTTTGCTTATGACGACACAGATTCCAACACCGAAGAACTTACACTTCGCGACGGTGGCAAGGAAATCAATGAATTGTTGGAGCATAAGTTGAACGAGCGTCTTGCTATGGCCGGCATAGAGGTTGTGGAAGCGAGGCTGAATTACCTCGCCTATGCTCCTGAGATTGCGGCCGTGATGCTTCGCCGGCAGCAGGCTTCAGCTATTATTTCTGCAAGAGAAAAGATAGTTGAAGGCGCGGTGTCGATGGTGAAGATGGCGCTTGACCAGTTAAATAAAGAAGGAGTGGTGGAACTTGACGAAGAGAGGAAAGCTGCAATGGTTAGCAATCTCCTTGTGGTGCTTTGTGCTGACGAGCCTGCTCAACCGGTTCTCAACACAGGGAGTCTATATCAATAAAATAGTATGTCAGCAAAAGAAGCCAATAAAGGTTTTTTGCTCAGGCTTGACCCTTCAACCATGAAACTCGTGGAAACTTGGGCTGCACGTGAGTTCAGGAGCACCAACGGACAGTTGCAATGGATAATTCACGACGCTCTCCGACGCTACGGAATGTTGCCGGAATCAGCTGACAATGAAACTTAACTTTGAAGACATGCGGACGTTAATGACAATATTGTTTAATTGTGTCGTTTTTATAGCTGTCGCCCTTTTTGGCGTCGTGCGGAGGCTCTTCCACAACTTCCGGTGCCGGGGCGGCAGAAAGCGGCGCAGCGGGCTATCCTCTCCCCGCTGTGCCCGATTCCATAACCGATCCTGTGAAGAGGGCGGAATTTGCTGTTATGCATTATTGGGACAGGTATGATTTCCGGGGGCGCGAACAGCTTTCGGACACGGTGTATGTGGAACAGAGTCTGGTTGATTTCTGGGCGCTACTCTCTATGGCAGAACCCGCCACGGCGCGGAATGCAGTCAACGGGCTTCTTGACAAGGCCGCGATCTATCCTAAGCAGCTTGCTCTCATAGACTGGCTTGCCGGCAAATATCTTGACGACCCGAATTCACCCATGAGAAATGAAGACATTTATATAATGTTTCCTTCTGGAGGGGATGCCCGAGCTCTTGGGATCGGTTCAGAGAAAGCCGCTGCCTCTTTTTTTTGCAGTTTCAATTTTACGAACAAAAAATAATTTGTAAGCGTTACTAATATGTAAATAAGATTAAAGTATTCATGACCGGTCTTGTTTGGCGTCAGCCGGAATAAAAGCAGCAGGCCGGTGCTTAAAAATTTAATTATATTATGGAAACAGCACCATTAAAAGGTATAAAGGTTGTAGATTTTACAGAGGTTCAGTCAGGCCCTTCATGCACACAGATGCTCGCATGGCTCGGCGCGGATGTAATCAAAATCGAGCGTCCCGGAAAGGGCGACGCCACTCGCAAGGAGCTTCAATTCAATCCTGATCTTCCCAGTTATTACTATCTTCAGTTGAATTCAGGCAAGAAGTCGCTTACACTTGATGCGAAAACGCCTGACGGCAAGAAGATTCTTACAAAACTCATCGAGGGTTGCGATATATTTGTGGAAAACCTTCATCCGGGGGCTATGGACAAACTTGGATTCAGCTGGGAAGAAGTTCACAAGTTGAACCCTAAATGCATATATGGCACAATCAAGGGTTTCCCGCTTTCGTCGCAATATAAAAACCTCAAGGCTTATGAGCCTATCGCGCAGGTGACTGCCGGAGCAGCCACCACCACGGGATGGTATGACGGCGATTATAACATTCCTACCCAGTCAGGAGCGGCGCTCGGCGATTCCAACACAGGGATGCACCTCCTCATAGGTCTGTTGGCCGCTTTGCAGCAGAGAAACAACACGGGCGAGGGATGCTTTGTCTATCAGTCGATGCATAACGCGTGCCTCAATCTCTGCCGAATCAAGACTCGTGACCAGCTCACTCTTGACAAGATCGGCTATCTGACCCAATTCCCGCAATATCCTAACGGCAAATTCGGCGACTGTGTGCCGCGTTCCGGAAATATTGAGGGCGGCGGCGTGCTTGGCTGGACTTACAAGTGCAAACCTGCCGGCGGCTATGACTCGGAAATCGATGCCAACAATTATGTCTACGTCATATTGCAGCGTGAGCCTAAGAACTTTGAGGCAGCCTGCGAGGCAATGGGATTCCAGGACTGGCTGACAAATCCGGATTTCAACACGGCAGATGCGCGTGACCGTCATAAACAGGAAATCTACGAGCGTATCGGCAAATGGACGGCCGACAAGACAAAATTCGAGGTTACGGAAATACTCGGAAAATATGGTGTGCCCGCCGGCCCTGTGCTTTCTACTAAAGAGATACTTACCGACGGGTCACTTTATGACGGCAATACGCTTGTGAAAATAAATCAGGGCGGCGAAATTGGAGAGTTTGTCACTGTGGGCTGCCCGTTCACGATGTCGAACTTTCAGCCGGAATATTCGCCGTGTCCGTCGCTTGGCGGAAACACTGACGAGATTCTTACCAATCTCGGCTATTCCAAAGAAGAAATTGCTCAGTTTGCCGCCAACGGCACTACCGAACCATTGAAGAAATGAAAATGATGACTCTCTGGGTCTTAGCCGGAGAGTCGATTATAAATTATTTGTCTGATTTACACTATGGAAACAAAAACAAACGATAAAACTAAAGGCGCACCAAAATTTCCCGAACAGGTGACAGGAATGTATATTCTGGCACAGGCTCTGAAAAGACTGGGACTTGACACCGTATATGGGCTTGTAGGCATCCCGGTTACGGAATCTGCTTATGCAATGCAGAAGGTGGGTGTGAAATTTGTTGGGTTTCGGTTCGAACAGCAGGCGGGCATGGCAGCCGCAACACACGGTTATCTTACAAGAACGCCGGGTGTGTTACTTACCGTGTCGTCGTTAGGCTTTATGAATGGTCTTACAGCCACAGCGAATGCCACAGTGAACTGCTATCCTATGATTCAGATTTCAGGTGCATCCGATCCAACTATGGTTGACATGAAAATGGGCACATATGAAGAAATGGATCAACTTAACACTGCCAGGCCCCTGGTAAAGGCGGCATTCAGATGTAGCCATGCAAAAGACATCCCTTCGGCTGTTGCACGAGCCTACAGGGCAGCCGTGAGTGGACGTCCCGGAGGGGTATATATAGATATGACAACTCCTGCACTTGCAGAGATTATGGATGCAAAGGAGGCTGAAAAACTGTTTTATGAGCCTGTAGATCTATATTCTCCGGTAGCACCTAACAGTGATGCAGTTAAAAGAGCTGTCGAAGTTCTCATGGGTGCGAAGCGTCCGGCTATATTAATTGGCAAGGGTGCTGCTTACGCAAGACTTGAAGATAAGCTAAAAAAACTTGTCGAAACTTATAATATCCCTTATCTCCCTATGTCGATGGCTAAAGGATTGCTTCCTGACAATGGTGGCCTTAGTGCTCTCTCTTGCCGTTCAGACATTATGGAAAAATCGGATGTAGTGATGGTTGTGGGGGCTCGTCTTAATTGGATGCTCTCTTTTGGCAAAGGGAAATGGAATCCGGCAATCAAGTTCATACAACTTGATGTAGAGCCTCAGGAAATTGATGTGAATGTGCCGATCGCAGCCCCTGTTGTTGGCGATATGGGCTTGGCTCTTGATGCTATTTTGAAAGAAATGGATGGGAAAAAGATGCAAACTGATCCTTCATGGGTGTCTGGGCTTCAGAGCGAGACAAAAGTTAAAAATGCGAAATTTGCGCAACGACTTTCTGATGCCGCGAAACTATCGCCCATGAATCATTGGAGCGCACTTAGCGCTATTAAACCTGTACTTGCATCAAATCCAGACGTCATACTTATTAATGAAGGCGCCAACACCCTTGACGACACTCGCGACACAATCGACATGACATTGCCACGCCATAGAATAGACTGCGCGACATGGGCAATTATGGGCATGGGAATGGGGTCTTCTATAGGAGCCGCAGTTGCCACCGGAAAATCAGTCGTGGCTATTGAGGGGGACTCGGCATTTGGCTTTTCAGGAATGGATTTTGCCACAATATGCAGATTCAAACTTCCGGTAACAGTAGTGATACTCAACAATGGCGGAATATATAACAATATCGGCGTGAATCCGAGCAATGACTCTTCCATTGAGAATGACCCGGCGCCAACTACTCTCGACATCAATGCAAGATATGACATGATGGGAGAGGTGTTCGGGTGTGACCATAATTATGTGACCACGCCAGAAGAACTGTCGAAAGCACTCTCCGATGCCATTGCCTCGAAGAAGCCGTGCATAATTGATGTGCAGTTAGCGCCTGATGCAGGAAAAGAGAGTGGTCATATAGGCTATCTCAATCCTGCCCCGCTTATTGATTACACAGTATAACGGCATATCCTATTCAAGCCGTTATATTCCATGAATGAGACAAGCATCTTTTAAAGATGTAACCTTAAATATTTTGTTATGGATATTTCTCATGTAATATTATATGCCATAGTCCCGATTATCGTCGTGATGCTTGCAGGTTTTATCTCAGGTAAAAAAGGCGTTTTTTCCGGAGAAGATGCAAAGAAGTTCAATAAGGTGGTGCTTGATTTTGCCCTTCCAGCAGCCTTGTTTGTGTCTATAGTGCAGGCATCTCGCGAAGATCTGGTGAAAGATATAAAGCTCACCATTGTGTCTGCGATAGGCATAATGGCCTGTTTCATGGCGGTGTATTTTATATTTAAATACTGTTTTAAGAAGAACACGGGTGCCGATGCCGCAGTGAGTGCTCTTATCAGCGGGTCTCCAACGATAGGATTCCTCGGATTTGCAGTCTTGGAGCCTATATTTGGCACCTCTCCATCTGTTGCTCTTGTGGTTGCTATAGTTGGAATCGTGGTGAATGCAATCGGAATACCGGTCGGGCTATCTCTGATGAATGCGTCTCTCGAGAAACAAAATCCGGGCAGCACTAAAAAGGAGAGTGCATGGAAGCCTGTTATTCATGCTTTGGAGCAGCCTGTGGCCTGGGCGCCGATTCTTGCAGTCGTATGGGTGATTGTTGGAATTCCTTGGCCCGGATACCTCAGTCCTTCGTTTGATCTTATTGCAAAGGCCAATGCTTCAATGGCAGTGTTCTCAGCAGGCGTCACATTGTCGGCGATAAAGATTTCTATAGACTGGCAAGCTGTGTTAGGCTCAATCATGAAAATGATTGTTATGCCTGCAGTTGTACTTATTCTCGGTCTGCTTTTCCATATGGATGCATTCAATCTAAAGATGCTCGTGGTTGCAGCTGCTCTTCCTCCTGCCTTCTCAGGGATTATTATTGCTGACGAGTATGACACTTATGTGGCTACTGGCACAAGTTCACTTACTCTTTCTGTCATATTGTTTATTGGCTTCTGTCCATTATGGATATGGATCACGGACGTGGTGCTCAATTCCGGAGCTATAGCGTGAGGTTGCTTGACTGAAATCATAATCTAAATTGAGCAGGAGATAAACAACTTATGATTGCACAACCGTCCCCGATAGCAGATACACTATAAAAAGATAGCCGCCCAGAGTCTGGGCGGCTATTATTTTGATATTTCGATTTAGATTATGTGTCTTATGAACTGTGGGTTGTTTTAAATGTTATAACGCGAGTTCGGGATAAGAACTTTATGTTTTTCAACCAAGCAAAAGACATAGAGTATTGGGCGGCCTTTCAA
>VSPM01000074.1 GCA_009775365.1 Muribaculaceae bacterium | reverse complement strand
ACACTGCCATACAATTATTCTATGGAATTGCCGGAGGCTGATGGTGAATATCTTAACATTCAGGGCAAGTCCCTAACTGGAAACGGCACTGTAACAGTTGGAATATCCGAATGAAACAAATACAGATTCTTATAAGTATATTAGCCTGTGTGTTTCTTGCTTCGTGTGAAGAACGCACAGGTTATTATGACACCGACCAAAAAGAGATAATAAATCTCCTTACCGGCGTAGAGTGGAAACAGACCTATGAGCATACGCCTAACTTTGAACCGAATGAATTTCAGAAAGAAGGTTGGGTATATAAATTCAATGCTAATGGTACCGGCTCATACAAGTGGGTAAAATGGGAAGATGGAAGTATCAACGGAGAACCTGTTTATTTTCGTTGGACTTTTACCACTGATAATTTTGCTGTGATATACATTGACAAATCCGAGCGTTTCTGGTTGATTGACAAACTGACAGCTAAAGATTTGTGGGTATATAATTCATATCAAGATCCTGTGTTGCATCCTAACGGCGACGAAGTGTTCTGGAAATTTGTAGCACAATGAATAAAGAGCAGGTCTTAAATCCGTTTTCCTCAAATGCGCACAAAAAGTGTGCAGTCTGTTTCAAACCAACACCAATAATTTGGTAATATGTATATGATTACATATTCTACAATGAGAGGAACAATCTTTTTCATAGCTTTGGCTTCATCCATATTTGCATTTGGTCAAACTGAAAAAAAAGACTCAATAGAAGCAAAAGAGCTTAACGAGGTCATTGTTGAAGCACAGATGCAACGGACCGGAGCATCTACTTCAACATATATTCCAAATGGAAAGCAAAAATCATCTGCACAAAATGCGATTGATCTTCTGCGTCAGCTTGCGATTCCACAAATCAATATCAATCTTGTGGACAATGCTGTTACAACCTCAAGCGGACAGAATGTTGCAGTCTATATAAACTATATACCCGCATCGGCAGAAGAAATAGAAGGTATCCGAACTGCTGATGTGCGCCGTGTGGAGTATCTTGATTTTCCAACCGACCCACGATTTCAAGGCAACGAGCATGTTATC
This sequence comes from Muribaculaceae bacterium, assembly GCA_009775365.1. Taxonomy (GTDB): domain Bacteria; phylum Bacteroidota; class Bacteroidia; order Bacteroidales; family Muribaculaceae; genus Lepagella. The sequence goes on along the minus strand of VSPM01000074.1, from coordinate 11,343 downwards.
AACTTTATTATGCAGAAATATGAATATGGAGGCTATACTAAAGCGACAGTAAGCGAAAATTTCCTTGCCGGAAAGCTATCAAGCAGAGCCTCTGTATATTCCAAATTCGCATACAAAAGAATGACTTACGATTTATATGCCGGCGCGTTCAACCATGACGTAAAACACTCCGGAACGTCAATCATAGGAGACTATACTCTTGAAAACAACGTTGGAGAACCTTATCATATAACACGTAACGAAATATTCGATTATTCTCACTTCAAGTATAATCAGTACCCTGTAACATTCAGGGCTATCTATGATTCCGATAAAGTGCAGATTGCAAATACAATCGGTTTTAATTTTGACCAGTCACCGATAGCCGAAACCGCAGGTAATTTGTCGTATGAACCTGAACAGTTCGGTAAGTATTCATATGAACGGAGCGAGCCTTATACGAGTCGTTATCTTGTATGGTCAGGTAATTACTATTTCATTTTGCCGCGTAATTTTCATCTAAGCATATCTCCGGGAATAAATTACGGACATACGGATTATTCATATCGTTATAAAACCTCTGCTGATAATGATGGTATTATGAATGAATCCGAGGAAAACGTCTGGCAATTAAGAGGAAGTGCTACTCTATACAAGGCAATCACCGGCCGGCAAAATGCCTTTTTACGGGCATGGTTTGGCTCGACATCAAATGATGTAAGCTATTTTGGTACTTCACCATACGACAATGATTTTTCAGATACTTATGCCGGAGCTGCACTCGGTTACAATTTTACCAATAACAGATGGAATGTGAGTACAGATGTCGCACTACAATGGGAGAGAAACAGGATCAACGACCAGTCCATTTCCGAGGTATATCCGCTCATAAATCTGTCAGCCGGATTTTCTCCATCCCAAAAGCATTCTTTCAGAGCATATTTTCACTTCGGGGCAAACTATCCCGGTGCAAGTGAAAAAACGCCCAATATTCTTCAGCAAAACGAACTGTTGTATTATACAGGAAATCCGGATCTTGGACTGTCACGACAGATTACATTAAATTTGTCCTATAACTGGATGCCGTCTAATAAATTTTCAGCTTCGGTTTTTGCCCAATACTTCGGAGAATACAATCTGTATGTACCTGTTTACAAGCCATACAATAACGGAACAGCATTGCTACGAGGTTTTGAAACTGACGGTGACTATAACCGTACTCAAATCGGCATATCATTCAATTACAAGTTGTTTAACGGCAATCTACAGCTTGCGGCCTCTCCGTCTGTGTCATTCTATCGCATGACCGGATTGTTCGACATAACACGTACTCCATTTACTTGTAACGCTTCTGCGACATATTATCTTGGGAATTTCTATTTTCAGGCTTCATATCAAACAAGAAATCTTATGGTTCAAGGCAATCGTGGTGTAGTCTATAAAGATCGTGACTTCTATCAGATTCTCGCAGGATGGAGTCGTTCAAACTGGAATATACGTGTCAGCGCAATGAATATATTTCGCAATGACTGGCTATGTGCCACCAATACATTATCAACTCCGTTATATTCAGAAACACGATTTGTCGATGGAAACAGCTTTCATCGTCGCTTGAACATTTCGGTGACCTATACATTCGGTTACGGCAAGAAAGTACAACGTGGAAATGAGGTTGGCGAACAATCCGGGGCATCTTCGGCTATAATGAAATAGCAGTGCTGATATGAGAGAAATTTCATTTAACAATAATAACCAGAAGGATATTAACAAGTTATTGATAATAATTTTTATGGTTGCATGTTTTATCATGTCAGCTTGTAGCGAAGACGAACCTAAGGATAGGTCTGAGCTAATACGCATGTGGGTTTCCGCTGAAACCACAGAAACCTATGTCTGGGGGGATGATAACCATGAGAATCCAATAGAGTGTATGCAGGTAAAGTATTCTTTGGATGGAGCATGGGAACCTATGATGTTCGGCACAATTGAATATTTCCGAGACCGCTTGCGTCTCCGTTAATGAGATAGCATAACGCCCATGTCGGGATTTTTTCGGCAGTAAATTTCATAGTCGTATGTATCAGCCGTGATAGTTAAGGATTGCCCCGATATAGAGTTTTGCACCGATTTGAAGCTCTCCTATTATGCGCATAAGTTGTCGCGACCGCTCGGCTGTTCCCATTCCTTCGGTGAGGTCAGTGACAAAGAGAATGTCAGTGGCGAGAGGATTGACAATAGCCTTTTGCAACTGAAAAGCCGCACCGATATACTTGAATACGTTTGCCTCGTTGATTGCCATAGCCTTGTCATGCAGGGAGCGCACATACTGCCGACACCATTTCGTAAAGCCACCACCATAGGTCAGCGACTCTCCGTCGGGATTGATTGTGAACATACTTGCAGGGAGGGTGCGGTTTACGAGATTGTCGATAACGCTCTTGCGTTCAGACTGCTCGACTTCATCGCAATAGTCGATTGATGCCATTTCCCCTGCTTCCACATGGTCGATGCCGATATAGTTGTCCTCGGCTATCGGGCAGTTGGATATTTGAAAAATCAAGCTGTGCATAGTTCTTGAAATGTTTGAGTTTCTAATTCTTTCTCCCTTTTGTTTGAAGCCTTTTGGCTTCTCGCGTCCGGGAAATTTTTTCGATACCATTCAAGACGACGGGCACAGGGGGCGTAAGGCAAGTGTGGCAAGTGAGAAAATCGGGAATACCCGATTTGGCACAAATCGCGGAAGGCTGCCGGATTTTTTCATGCCGCCAAGCCGGAGGCGGTCGCTTGCCGTCGGCACCGCCCGCCGTAACTTTGTAACGAAAAATCAACGGGCGCTAAAGCCAACAGATCCAATCGGAAAGTAACAGTCCATTCCCCCACGGATCTAATATTCAGTATGGCAAGACATGCAATAACACCATACCCCACTCCAACATGTGAAAAACTAAGAAAAATTATGCTCTAAGCTGATTTTCCGCTGTTTTTCCCATTCTTATGGGTCATTTGTCACATCAAATGTCGATTATTTTCGCTAAATTTGCGATATTAAATACATTAGACCCTTTATGAGGCAACGGGCTAAGATAATAGGTATCGCACGGCATCGCCTTTCTACCGATGGTGATGGTGTCACTACGCTTGTGGCTTTTCACGGCTGTCCGCTTAGTTGCCGATATTGTCTTAACCCGCAGTCGTTAGGCGACGGCGGACGTTTTCGCGAGTATTCTCCGGAACAGCTCTATGCCGAGACCCGCATTGACGAGCTTTATTTTCTCGCTACCAATGGCGGCGTGACATTTGGCGGCGGAGAGCCTTGCCTGCGCCCGCAGTTTATCCGCGAGTTCCGTGGGTTGTGTGGACCGGAGTGGCGGCTCAATCTTGAAACGTCGCTCAATGTGCCGGTTGCCAACATCGAGGCATTGCTCCCGGTGGTCAACACCCTGATTATCGACATCAAGGACACGAACCCCAACATTTACCGCGACTACACGGGGCAGAGCAACGCTCTTGTTCTCGAAAATCTCCGCTTGATAGCCGACGCAGGACGGCAAAATGACTGCATAGTCCGAATACCGCTGATACCCGGCTACAACACCGACGCCGACCGCGAGAACAGCCGCAAGGCTCTTGAAACCTTCGGCTTCACCCGATTCGATTTATTCACCTACCAACTCCGCAAACACTGACACTATGGCACGAGGAAAACAGACCTGCAAGATATTGAAGGAGATTCGTCGGCAGATAGCCGAGGCAAACGGCATTGAGTTCGCCACATCGGAGTGTCGCTACAAGGGCGACTGTCTCGGCACATGCCCCAAATGCGAAGCCGAGGTGCGCTACCTTGAGCAGCAGCTCCGCTCCCGTTCCCTCGCCGGAAAAGCCGTAGCCCTCGCCGGTATCTCGGCGGGAATGATTCTTATGTCGGGGTGCAGCGGCACATCAACAAAAAATCAGACCAATGATGATCTTCTTGGCGAATTTATTGAATCGCCCGAAATGATTGAAGAGATAGAAGATACAGAAGAAGGCGAAATGCCCTTGTTTGAAGATTCAATCTCATGTTTGACGCCTGAGATTAACTGTGTTAAAGAAGGCGAGATCAGCAACGAAACGGAGGTCATAGTAACTCAAGGCGAAATCCCTATGGAGCCGACAGCAAATCCTGATGAAGAAGGAATTTACAAATGTGTTGAACAGTCACCGCAGTTCCCCGGAGGTTCCGCAGAAATGCTACGTTTTATAGGTAAACACTTGGAATATCCCGAAGAACAATTAAAAGAAGGCATTCAAGGTCGTGTGGTCGTGCAGTTCTATGTAGATACATTGGGACGTGTTTGTGAACCGAAGATTGTGAGAGGTAAAGATTCTGCTCTTGACCGTGAGGCGTTGCGTGTAGTGCGGTTGTTTCCCAATTTTACGCCCGGGACACTCAATGGCAAGAAAGTCAACACATATATGACACTCCCTATTATTTTCAAATTGCCTGCTAATTGACTATGGCACGAGGAAAGCAGACCTGCAAGATATTGAAGGAGATACGTCGGCAGATTGCCGAGGCTAACGACATTGAGTTTGTCACTTCGGAATGTCGCTATAAGGGCGAATGCCTCGGCACATGCCCCAAATGCGAAGCCGAGGTACGCTACTTGGAGCAGCAACTCCGCTCCCGCTCCATCGCCGGAAAAGCCGTAGCCCTCGCCGGTATCTCGGCGGCATCCCTCGCCATGCTAATGTCGATTAGCACAGAGGCACAAACATCGACAGATATTAAAATCGCGCCTGCTGACAATATAGCTGCGACAAGTGTCGATTCCGTAAAGGTCAAGGGCTTTGTCAGATATGAATTTGAGGCTAAAGTCGATTCAATAGCATCTGAAGAATTGATTGGAGCAACAGTATTGAATCTGACAAACGGCAAAGGCACGACAACCGACATAGATGGAAAGTTTGAAATAGATGCGCAAGAAGGCGATACAATAAAGGTGTCTTACGCTGGCTTCAAGTCCAAAATAGCAACCGTGACAGATATTGCACAACCAATCAATGTGACAATGGATATGAAGGTCATCATATTGGGAGAAGCTCCGGTTGTAAGGCGAGAGATAAATCATTACCTCGACCTTAAAGTGACTGACGAAAAAGGAAACGTGATTGATCGTGATAATCTTTATATTGAGCGAGTATGTATTGATGAGGACGGAGAGGAAGATTCCAAACATCTTTCACCGGAATACTTTGATGAGAAACATCCATGCCGAATTTATTGGAATTATGACTTGGCACTCCAAGACAAAGATGACAAGCCTCTAAAAGAAGCTACTCTCCGCATCGAGGCCGAGGGATACGACGCCCCAGTAACAATCAAGGTCAAATATCCCAAGCGCAACGCCAAGAAAACCATCAAGCTCAAACACAAAAAGAAATAGCCTATGGATCAGATTGGCAAATTCATAGCGTCGGCGGCGGTCATGTTCTTATTCATGTTCAGCCTGATATTCTGTTTCGACTCCCCCGACACACTGACCAATATCATGTTGGTCGGTGCGAACGTGCTGTTTTGGGGCGGACTTCTCTGGCTCATCAATCGGAAAGGAGGCAAGCAATGAAACGGTGGCAGAAAATATTGTTGGTCGGATTCCATGCGATCATGCTTGCTTTGTTACTCTGCATGATAATTGCTGGGGTACAACTTCGTTGGCATTTAGGATATTTATTGTTTTGGGGAGCTGCGTTGTCCGGTATGGCCTTCTACTTTATACGCGATAATTCTTTATCAAAAATATACTCATTTTGTTGGATCGGGTTATCGGTATTCGGAATTATTGGAACTTTCATAACATACGATTCTGTATATTGCGAAACAGACAAGTACATTATGAAGGAGCCGTCGGATATTATAGGTTTCAACAGTGCCATTCTTTATGAGAAGAGGGGCCTGCTTGAAGTTGAGAAATGGCGATATAAGTTTGTACGTCCAAAATCCATGATACCGATTGATTCATTAGGGGCAATTGTGATTTACGGAGATTTCTACAACGTAGAAACGTCTGAAGAAGGAGTGGCTGTTTTACCACTCGATGATTCGTTTGATGAAGAGAAAGCTAAACAATATGCACTAAACCACAACATTAAGTATGGAGAATAACGGAATAAGACAACCGATGAATAAACGACAGCGATTCATCAGATTCATGCGTATTGTAGCTGTAACCTTGGTAACGCTATGGTTGCTCGTATTGATGATTGCTTCGGCGGACACAGATGATCTTTGGTTCTCGCTGATGATAGTCTCGGCATTGGTGATATTCTTTGTAACTATTCCCATCACCGGATTCTGGCTATATTCATTTATAAAGGCTGTCAGACATCGAACCAAAACAGATAAAATATTGCTTTGGTTTCATATAGTCGATTTGCTGATGTGCGGTGCCGTGATTTACTTCGCCAATCAGCCGACGCGCAAATGCGATGCCTTTATCATGGCTCAATATTGCCGTGGTGAGAATGCCTTTTGGATGAGGAGCACCGTAGCACAATATAAGAACTTGCTGCCCGACAGTACCGGGCTGTATGTAGAAATTAAGAATGGTACGGTTCCACAATCCGATATTCTAAGCGAGCGGGATATGAAGGAACTTAAACGGCTTTTAGAAGATTTCTGCGGCTGTATAGGCATAGATGTCAACAACTATTCAAATTCCAGTTATTCAAGATTGTTATTCCGACGTATCGGAATGGGAATGTACTCGTTCAGGTTTTACGACCATCCTTTGTCGCTTGAACAACAAGACAGTCTGAACTCAAAGGGAAATCTAATTGTCTTTAACGATTCCACTGTTTTTGAGTATGGCAGTGGTGCTTTCGGGTCGCTGGATTTCCCCGGTAAGGAGGAGTTTCTTGAGAAATCAAAGTGTCATACGGAAATAATCAAGGCGAAAGGTCGGGATTGGTATGTCAATGTCAAGCCCGGAGGCTTTTTAGGAAATCACGAATGTATTTCAATCATGCCGAACCAATCGGCATTGGACGACAGCTCTTGCTACAAGTTTTACACTGATGAGATTTATTATGCAGTGGATTCAGCAGGACGGCTCAACATATATGCGCCATACTCCTCAATCAAAAAGCCTACAAAAAATGACGCCGTTATTCTGATTCATGAGTTACTCGATTATGATACCAATTCCAAATATCGCAAGAATTATTCAGCAATGGGATTGAAGCGCATCACCACCGTGAGTCCAAATCATTAAGAGCAGTGTTTGTTGTTCTAAATGTGACATTTGTCACATCCAATGTCGATTATTTTCGCTAATTTTGCGTATGGCAGCACTCTATACAATATTGATTTTGTGTGTTGGCTTTGCCCTCTCTAATAACCTATGGGCGCAAAGCCTTTTGTTCTTGCTCTGCCTGAAAGGAGTCAAGCCATGAAAAGGTCAGGCAGAATAATAGCATATTCCATCGCTGTCGGCTTCGTTCTTGTTGTCGGATTGATTATTGTTGCCTCTTATCTGATGGGATATAATGTGGCGGAAAGAAGAGATCGAGAGCTTGAGAACAGAGATAAAATAATCGAGCGCATAGACTCTTTCCGATCGGCAAACGGACATTTGCCCGAATCGATGTCGGAAGTTGGCTTCAAGCAGACAGGCGGTGGAGGATATTATTACAACGGAATTATATTTGACTATATCAAGTTAAACAACAAAGAATACGTTGTTGAATATACCTCTGAGGATGGTGTTCTCACGCAGTATCATAATCACTGCTGGACTGAAGAGCCAGATATTTGCCTGATCCTGTAAACGCAGACACGATAGCTGCAATAAACAGAATTTCTAAATTTGAACAGAATTACAATGTTCCTCCATTGATAGACAGCATATCCTTTAATCGGTCACGGATATGCCCGATTGGCGATTATACCGGACAGCCTGATTCTATCGCATATATTCGTTATCTATACAACGATGGCAGTATACGATGTGAGGGCAGGGTTGCATACTTTGATGACCCGGAAGATGATTTCAGTAACCCATTCGGCGAATGGAAATACTATGATCAGGAAGGCAACTGCTACCATAAGTTTTGGAATTATAAAGAAAACGACAAATTGATATATGAAGCTGACCGATAAAGAAATAAGCAGTATATTGGCTCAATCACCGGAAGTCAGATACAGTTACTCGCTGAAAAGGATTGCGGACAGCGGTTGTCTATGGTATATGTCATATGATGATAGCTATATGTGTATTCAGGATGGAGACACAAGACTGTTTCCCGTGTGGACATTTAAGGAGTATGCGGAGAAGTTTGTGTCAAGCATGAGCAACGGACATAAATATAATTGCTCAAAATTGAATCTTGAAGATTTTTCCGACAAACTTGTTGATTATCTTTGTGAAACGGGAATATCAATAGGAGTTTTTCCGATCACTGCAAATGACTATGGCAAAATAATTAGCGTAAATACCTTTGCTGAAGACTTATCAGTTGAACTTGAAAATTACCAATGAATAATCGAACTGACATATATCCGAGTATCTGGCGGGTAATTGGCATTATACTTGCCGGATTATTGCTTGTCATGGGTTGTTACCTCATGACTATACATCCTCGTGCGGGTATAGAAAAATTCATCGGCTATCTCGGAGTTGTCTTCTTTTCTTATGCTGTTATTATTGGATCTGTCTGGCTGATATTGAGAGCAATGCAAAAACCGCTTGCAAGGATATATGACGACAGACTCGAATATCTGATACCAGCAAAAATGAAGTATGATATTATACCGTTTCTGCATGTCGAGATGTTTGTAACTGTAAAAGTGGGCGCAAAACTCATAAGAGCCGACTACTTGACCGGAGTCAGTAAAAATACAGGGATAGTAAATACTCTTGTCCCGGTCGGAAAAGTGTGTGATATGCTCAACCAGCGGTTAGAAAAATTTTGGGCGCAACCAATGTTATCAAAGCCATTGAACAGAGCGTCTGTAACAAAGTACCTTTTGACGATGGGTATCGAACCTTGGCGTTTTGACTTCGATACGACAAGTAGTATAGAATATCAGACATCCGCACAACTATCATCTTATCTGCATACAAAACATGGTCTGAGACTTCAAAGGAGGGAAGCTCTATCTCAGGGCTTAATAAAGGTTAGAACCCCTGACGGAACGAACCGTTCACATCATAGTATACATTCAAATATCTATATAACTTATTATCAGAGAGATTCCTACTTGTAATTCATGTAGTGGTCATGTAACCTACAATGTTCTTGAAAAGGAATATTTCATAATTTTGTCAACTCTAAAACAGTTTAATTTATAAAGAATCTGCCGAAAGCGGTGTTGATAAAATTGTAGGTGGTTGGGAATATCTTAATCTTCCAACACCAACTGTGGAGGAAGGAACTCGACCGGATTATGTAGTCCTTACATTAGCACTTAATAATGAGGAAAAAACAACTACCCCACAAGATGCCCCACAAGATGCTAATAAGACTATTCGTAAGAAACAGCGAGTTAAAATGTTGCTGGAGTTCTGCCGTGAGCCAAGATCGTTGACCGACATGATGGAACATATAGGCTTGAAAGATAGGAAGAGTTTTATCGAGGGATACATTAACCCTTTACTTGCGTAAGGAGCTATTGCAATGACTGAACCAGATAAGCGAACAAGCGGTAATCAACAGTATGTTGCAGTGAAAGGTAAACAGTAAACGACGATTTTAGTTACCACTACAACCGCAGTCTTTGCTATTTTGAAGTATCCTTCCATCCGGTTTAGCACTTCGCTACGCAGATTTGCAGGGTCGTGGTTGCCAACCAGAGCCGCGCCGCCGGCTTCTATGACGATGCATGGCTTTTGTGACCGCGAACTGAGCCTGTAAATCTCTTTTGCAATCTGCTCTTTCCCTGAACCGCATTCGCCGAAGATGACGGCATTGACATCCGTCGCGGCAATATTTCTTATTGCCCGCTCAATCACGGCAAATGCCTCGCTTTGGCGTGGGATAAGCTCGTCATGGAGCAACAGCATTGTTCTGCCCGGTCTTGCATACCTGCCCACTGTTTCGACAAGCTGCTTGTCCATTGCCGGACGCTGAATGATGTTGACGGCACCGCCGTCTTTCATCACATCGGCAATATCCAATGGGTTGAGATTGTCCACTATGGAGACTACGGGGAATCCGTATCCCTCCGTCTTCTGCCAGTTGATTAACTCCTGTGCTGTGCCACGGACGAATTTAATCGCCGTGACAATCACTGCTCCCGGTGGCAATTTCGCCACCTCGTCTTTTGCTGCCTCCATCGTCTCGACGGCAATCGGCTCATAGCCGGACTTGACAAGCAAGCCCGCCATGAGCCGACGGTCAGATTCGGAGGTATCTACAATTAGAATTGTCTTCATCGTGTAGTAAATAATTAAGTTAAACAGATATGTAATATTTATTATTCTGTCATGTTTTCAATATTCCCAGCCATAATGAATGGTAGATTTCTTTTTATTCTATCCTTTGTCCAATCCCACCACCGAAGCGACAGTAGTTGCTCAATAATATCCGGGCTATACCGTTTGCGGATTACTTTTGCCGGTATGCCGCCAACGATAGAGTAAGGAGGAACATCCTTGGTTACGACTGCTCTTGTTCCTATAATGGCACCATCTCCGATTTTTACACCGGCAAGAATGACAGCCTCAAAACCAATCCATACATCATTGCCTATCACGATGTCACCTTTGTTGTCCCAAGCGGAGGCGACATTTGACTTTTCCAATTCCCAATCTTCATAAAATAGAGGGAAGGTATAGGTTGACAAGGATTTTAATGTATGGTTGGCGCAGTTGAACAGAAACTTTACACCACAGGCAATGGAACAAAACTTGCCAATTATCAGTCGCTCATGATTAATTGGGTAATGATACAGCACATTATTCTGCTCGAACTGACGAGGATCTGAGATAAAATCATTATAAATTGTGTAATCACCTACCACAATCGACGGGTCTTTGACCACCGCGTTCAGATAAACGGTTTGTGTGTCACCCTTTCGGGGATATATTTTATTCATCATATCCTGTTGTTTTTTGAATTGTATAATTTAAGATATATAAAAGATTGAATACCAAGCATTATCACATATAGATATTCCACGCTCCAATAAGTTGCCAATCGGACATTGAGATTGCTCAATCCCCATAAGCAGAATAAATAGGCGGCAGTAGTGATTACTTGAAAAAAGAATACTGTCTTTGTCGCACCGGTACCTGTAACAGCATTGAGATAAATATAACCCGGCAGTGCGAAGAAGTAATTCAGAAGCATAACCACATATGGTTGCCATGCGATTTGCTTAAC
>VSPM01000073.1 GCA_009775365.1 Muribaculaceae bacterium | reverse complement strand
CACAAATTTACCCGATTCGTACTGAATCGGGTAAGGGGGCTTTTGTCGTTATTTTGTGCTTAAATGAAAGAGCCGTGGGAGACACTGTCTTTGCAGCATCTCCTCTCCTTAATAATCAGGATCAGGCTTGATCGGTTGGTTATTCCTCTTTAGCTTTATTTCTGCGTGAAAATCACGATTCTATTCCAGTCATTGGTGCTGTAAGGCTGCACGTCTGAACCATCATACTTCACTGTCAAACGGCTCGGGTCGATTCCGTAAGTCTTGACAAGCGCTTCTGCAACTGCATCCGCTCTTCTCTTTGACAAGCCCATGTTGTAGTCGCTTGTGCCGGTGTCGCGGTCTGCATAGCCTACCACTACAACTTTCTCATCGGGATTAGCCTTCAGCCATTCTGCCATGTTATAAACGTTGACCTCTTCTGTAGGCATGATCTCATCAGAGTCGATGGTGAAGCGAACTGTAGTCATCAACGGAGCGTTCACACAATCTTTCTGCACAACCGGTTCAGGACACGGGAGCTGGCTTTCAAGTGAAGCGATTGTCTGGGCTGCCGCCATATTCTCCGCCCTCAGGTTGTTGACCTCGTTGTTGAGCTGGGCGATTGCGCTCATTGACGCACACTCGTTGTAGCTCTTCCAGTCGCGTCCACCGAAATTGATGTTGAAACCGCCTACGCATGATACATTTGCCTCGATCGGCGATCCGTATGCACATCCATTCCAGTTGTCGCCATAGAATGAAGCGCGTGCCTCGGCAAAGAAATCAACATATTTGCAAAGCCTGAAACGGAGCTGGAAACCTGCTGTCACCGGAAGTGTCCAGCTTGAAGTCCTTACCTTAGGTGAATCCTCGCGATAGATATTGGAGGCTGCCGCCGGATTGCCGCGACTGTCTTTAATATGCCAAGTGTAGTCGCCGCCAAGGCCCACAAACGGAATCACGCTCACTACGCGGTCAGGATTCACACCTGCGAAACTGTTACACAAGTCCCACATGAATTCGAGATTCAGGTTCACATGGCGCGCACTTACCCATCCGTTGTTCGGTTCGGTAGGATTGTTCCAGTGAAGAACTCCTCCGAGAGCATTCAGTCTCAAGCCCATATAAGGTGAGAACCAGTGGCCTACTCCGAAATTATATGTAACAGTCATGTTTCTGCGATTCACGTCTTTTCCGGGCGACTTGACGCCAATGCCTCGTTCAACAAACGGCTGATTCACCCCTGCGCCTAACTGAATGAACCAGTTGTCACGCCAACTCTGATAGTAACGATCTGTGTTGTCACAAGAGAATTCAGTCACCGACACTGCGTCTTCTTCAACAACCACATCTTGTGCTGTGGCCTGTGGAGCCATTGCGAAACTCCCTGCGCAAAGTGCCATTAAACAGTAAAGATTTTTAGCTTTCATAATTAAACTTTTTTAGAGTTTCAAATAATTTTTGATTTTATCTTAATAACATTTACGTTTTTTTTTAGTTCATGCCACACACGCCATTTTGTTCCACGATTTCTATTTTTCACAACACCAAAAGTCTGCCGGCCATATCTTTTGCCACATATATCATTTTGACTGACAGCAAATTTTGAAGTCTGCATCTTTTTCATTAATTTCGCATCTAATTGGAGCGTATTTTTTCGCGCCATCATGACATTTCTTAAAAATGAACGTATGGTCTAAATATAAAATCACAATCGAAGACGAGTCTCGCCTGGAGAATGTTTTCCAGGCAAGCACCACTCTCTTCAGATGGATATCGGCCGTTGCCTTAGCCGTTGCCTTTCTGCTCGCTGTCGGTGCGCTCATGATAGTGTTCTCTCCTGCTCATTATCTCCTTCCAGGCTATCTCAAAGATTCCGAGAGAGCCGCCACTGAAGAACAACACATGAGGGTAGACTCTCTCCAGACTGCCTTCAACACTAACGCCGCATTCATTTCCAATATAATGAATATCATAAACGGCGATATTTCTGAATTGCGGGAGTCGGCCGCAGTCTCGGAAGTAACCTCTCCGCTATCTCCCGACTCTCTTATCCCCACATCATCAGAAGAGATGAAATTCTCGTCGATGATGAGGGAACGTGAAAAATATAATATATCCGTTATTGCGCCGCTCGCTGCAGAAAGCATGATGTTTTCTACCATAAATGATGACGCCGTGTTTTCTGACGACTCTAAAAAGTCGCATAAAGCAAAAGTAATAATACCCAAAGGCGCAACAGTTTCAGCCATAGCCGACGGCACTGTTGTCTCTGTGTCGCAATCCATTCGCGAAGGTGGCGGAACGGCAGTCATTATTCAGCATCCCAAGGGTTTTCTAAGCAGATGCAGCCGCCTCGGCACTGTGCTCATCGAGCCGGGCGATATTGTTACCGCCGGACAGATTATTGCCATCCCTTCTCGCAATTCAGCAAGAAAAGCAGAAATTGTGTATCTTGAATTGTGGCACAACGGCGACCGCCTCATCCCTTTTGACTATCTTGACTACACCCTGTCAAAAGAACCTCCCGCTCCTATAATAGACGAAGAGGTGGGAAGAGGACGTTTATAATATAAATACATTAATAATTTGATAAAATATTTCAGAAAGTGATTACAGGTATAAAAAACATAGCCGTGCTCGGAAGCACAGGAAGCATCGGGACACAGACTCTCGACATAATTGAAGAGTATCCCGGCAAATTCAAAGCATCCGTGCTCACCGCACGTCGCAATTGGGAGCTTCTGGCTCGACAGGCCCGAAAATTCCGCCCTTCCAAAGTGGTCATATCCGACCCTTTGTCATATCCCAAACTCAAAGATGCCTTGTCAGACCTTCCTATTGAAGTGGCTCTCGGAGCAGACGAGATAGCGTCGGCAGCAGCTCTCCCGGAAGTTGACGTGGTTGTGACAGCAATGGTGGGATATAGCGGCTTGCTGCCCACAGTTGCTGCCATCAAGGCCGGGAAAACTATAGCTTTGGCAAATAAGGAGACTCTCGTGGTTGCCGGAGAGATAATCACAGGAATGTTAAAAGAGTCGAAATCAGAAATAGTGCCTGTCGATAGCGAGCATTCCGCAATATTCCAATGCCTGGTTGGCGAAAAGAAATCTCAAGCAAGAAAAATATTACTCACGGCAAGCGGAGGCCCTTTCCGCAAGTTCTCTGCCGAAATGCTTGAGAAGGTAACTGTGGCAGATGCTCTTAATCATCCTAACTGGCAAATGGGAGCCAAAGTTACAATCGACTCTGCGTCAATGATGAACAAAGGCTTTGAAATGATTGAGGCAAGATGGCTTTTCAACTGTCCTCCCGCCAACATAGAGATTGTTGTGCATCCTCAAAGCATCATACACTCAATGGTTGAGTTTGTTGACGGCTCCATAAAGGCCCAGCTTGGCGTGCCCGACATGCACCTCCCAATCAGATACGCACTCGGCTACCCTGAGAGGCTGTCAACCGACAAGCCGGGGCTATCGCTGTCGCAATACTCCAATCTCACATTTGAAGCTCCCGACTATCAGAAATTCCCTCTACTGCAATTTGCATTCGACGCTATCCATGCCGGAGGGAATATGCCGTGCATATTGAACGCCGCCAACGAGCGGGGCGTGGCATCCTTCCTGAATGGAAAAATCAAATTCACTGATATGCCGCGCTTAGTGGAATACACCATGAGCCACACTCCCTTAATTGCGTCTCCCTCCCTTGAAGACCTCGTGGCGACAAACTCAGAGGCTCTTGCCGTTGCCGACCAATGGTTAAGCAACATTTTTTGAGCACACCGCAAAATAGTTTATCACTCATATTTTATATACTAACTTAATTCGCGGTTCTGCCGCATAGTGAATGGACACTTTTCTTATAAAGGCCACACAGTTGATAATGGCATTCGCTTTGCTCGTGATCATACACGAGTTCGGCCACTTCCTATTCGCCCGTATTTTTGGCGTGAAGGTTGAGAAATTTTATATTTTTTTCGACCCCTGGACAGAATTATTCAAATGGAAACCTAAAAAATATGTAGGCGGCTTCGGAAAACAAAAAAATCTTACTAAAGCCGGAAAAGATGATTCTTCATCAGACAAAAACTGCATGGAATCATCATCCGATGACACAGCCGGACGAAAAGGCAAGAAAAACTCATTCTGGGGCGACACAGAATACGGAATCGGGTGGCTGCCTTTAGGAGGCTACTGCAAGATTGCAGGAATGATCGACGAGTCGATGGATAAAGAGCAAATGAAACAGCCGCCCAAAGAATGGGAATTCCGCTCCAAGCCCGCTTGGCAAAGGCTTCTCATCATGATTGCAGGCGTGCTTTTCAATTTCCTCCTTGCCATAATCATATATGCCGGCATTGTGTATGCCACAGGCGAAAAATATGTGCCGTTTAATGAAGCAAAAATGGGCATGGCGTTTTCCGGGGAAGCTCAAAAGATAGGGTTCCAAGATGGCGACATACCGATTTCGGCCGACGGCGAGACACTCACAATCCCGGCTGAGGCCCGCATGAAAATGGTACAGGCAAAAGAAGTGAAAGTGCTTCGCGGAGGAACTGACACTGTTTCAGTCAGAATACCTGAGCAATTCATCTTTGCCCTCGACAAAGAGGCAAAAAGCGACACTGCCAGAATTAACTTCATGGCATATAGGATTCCTGCATTAATCACACAGGTTGCTCCCGGCGAAGGCGCCGACAAAGCCGGCATTTTAGCCGGCGACAGAATTATCGCCATCGACAGCATTTCCACCCCCTCCCTCGACTGCTTCCTGCATTCTCTACAAGGTCATGAAAATAAGACCGTCAATCTTTCCGTTGTTAGAGAGTCGGGGGCAAAGGCCGACACTCTCTCAATTCCCGTCACCCTGTCCGAGAATTCAAAAATGGGCATAGGTCTTGAGCTGGATCCTTCTCATTTCTTCAAAGCGGAAGAAAAGAGATATTCTCTTCTTGAATCTGTGCCGAGAGGTTTGGAGATGGGCACCGACAAACTCACGTCTTACGCTCAGTCAATGAAGCTTGTCTTCACCAAAGAGGGGGCAAAAAGTGTTGGCGGGTTCGGATCCATAGGGTCTATATTCCCGGAGGAATGGAACTGGATTGCATTCTGGAACATCGCAGCCTTCCTTTCTGTGGCTCTTGCTTTCATGAATATACTCCCCATCCCGGCTCTTGACGGCGGCCACGTGCTTTTCCTTCTTTATGAAGTGATCACTCGCAGAAAGCCGTCAGAGAAATTCCTCGAATACGCCCAGATGATAGGAATGGGGCTACTTATCCTTCTCCTTCTCTATGCCAATGGCATGGACATCGTTCGTCTATTTAAATAACCTGACACCTCTATTATGAAAACTATAACCCTTAAACCGCGAAAAGAGGAATCGATTCTCCGCCACCATCCCTGGGTGTTCTCCGGGGCAATTGCAAATCTTCCCGACGACATCGAAGAGGGAGAACTTGTAAATGTGGTGGCGTCAGACGGCCGCGTGTTAGGAGCCGGACATTTTCAAATAGGCAGCATTGCCGTGAGATTGCTTCAGTTCGGCGATTCTCCGCTGCCCGACGACTTCTTCAGAATGAGGCTTGAATCTGCATTCCGACTTCGCAAAACTCTCGGCCTCATCCGGCCTGACAATAATTGTTTTCGCCTTGTTCATGGAGAGGGAGATTTCCTCCCTGGACTGGTGATTGACATATATGGCGACACCGCTGTGGTTCAGGCTCATTCTCCCGGCATGCATTTCGAACGGCTTAAAATAGCCGACGCTTTGACCCAGATGCCTGATGCCAGAATCAGGAATGTCTACTACAAAAGCGAAACCACTCTCCCCTACAAAGCGCAGCTCGACCCTCAGAACGACTACCTTATAGGTCATTTTGACGGCAACATTGCAACAGAAAACGGTCTGCGATTCAATATCGACTGGCTTAGAGGGCAAAAGACGGGATTTTTCGTTGACCAGCGCGAGAATCGCGCCCTCCTTGAAAAATATGCTTGCGGAAGAAACGTGCTCAACATGTTCTGCTACACAGGGGGATTCTCTGTCTATGCCATGCGTGGAGGAGCTTTGAAAGTTGACTCTGTTGATTCATCCGCCAAAGCCGCGGCTCTGACAGATGCAAATATCGAACTTAATTTCCCGGGCGACCCACGACATGCCACCCATGCTGTCGATGCTTTCAAATTTCTTGCAGAGATGCCCAAAGATGCCTACGACCTTATTATTCTTGACCCTCCCGCTTTTGCAAAACACCGGTCAGCTCTTAAAAACGGTCTTATAGGCTATCGCAAACTAAATTCCAAGGCATTTGAAAAAATCAAAAGCGGAGGAGTGCTGTTCACATTCTCCTGCTCGCAAGTGGTCACAAGGGAGATGTTCCGCCTGGCTGTTTTCACAGCCGCCGCACAATCCGGACGAAAAGTAAGAATACTGCACCAGCTCACACAGCCTGCCGACCATCCCGTCGACATATCTCACCCTGAAGGTGAATATCTGAAGGGGCTCGTGCTCTATGTGGAATAACCTGAAATCTACAACATGAAATAAACCAATCAAACAACAATGAACAAACAACTGACATCACTCATTTTCGCGTCTATGCTATCATTGCAAGCCGGAGCGGTGGTCGACAAAAATTTCGACTACCATGTTGACAATTTCGCCGACATCGAGGTGCTTCGATATGAAGTGCCCGAGTTCGACCGTCTGTCGCTGAACCAGAAAAAAATGGTATACTATCTGTCGCAGGCAGCTCAATATGGCCGCGACATCATCTGGGACCAGAACGGGCGCCACAACCTCCAGATTCGGAAACTCCTTGAAAACATCTACACTAATTATAAAGGAGACAAGAATTCCGCAGAGTTCAAGGCGTTTGAAAAATATCTGAAACAAGTGTGGTTTGGAAACGGAATCCATCACCACTATTCTACCGACAAATTTTCGCCTGAATTCTCTGAAACTTTCTTCAAAGAGCAAGTGAATGCCCTCCCTGAGAATCTTCTCCCGCTCAACCCGGGAGAAACGCGCGCTCAGCTCATAGCCACACTCTCACCAGTTATTTTCGACCCGACGGTAATGCCCAAACGCGTGAATCAGGATGGCTCAGGCGACGTAGTGGCAAACTCTGCTTCCAATCTATATGGAGAAGGTGTGACTCAGGCTGAGGTAGAAGCCTATTATGCCTCATTGAAAGACCCCAACGACCCGGAGCCAATCTCTTACGGCCTCAATGCACGCGTAGTGAAAGAGAACGGAAAAATCAAAGAAGAGCATTATCACCTCAATGGCCTTTATGGCCCTGCCATAGCCAAAATCATCTACTGGCTTGACATGGCCAAGAGTGTGACTGAAAATGATGCACAGAAAGCATATATCACAAAGCTCATCGACTACTATGTCACAGGCGATCTCCGTCTCTTCGATGAATATTCAATCCTTTGGGCTGAAGACACCACCTCTGATGTGGATTTCGTCAATGGCTTCATCGAGAGCTACGGCGACCCATTGGGCATGACCGGCTCATATGAATCATATGTGAATTTCAAGAACGGAAAGGCTTCTGCACGCACAGAAGCAATCTCAAGCAACGCTCAGTGGTTTGAAGACAATTCCCCTGTTGATCCCCGCTTCCGTAAACCTGTTGTAAAAGGAGTGTCTGCCAAGGTGATTACAGCCGCCATGCTTGCCGGCGACGCTTTCCCGTCGACTGCAATCGGCATCAATCTTCCTAACGCCAACTGGATTCGCGCAGCTCATGGCTCTAAGTCAGTCACTCTCGAAAACATCACCGAAGCTTACGACATGGCCTCTCATGGAAACGGCTTCAACGAAGAATTCGTAATCGACGAGCCTACACGCAAGAATATGGAGGATTATCTCTATATCACCGACATGCTCCACACTGACCTTCATGAATGTCTCGGCCATGCCTCCGGACAACTTCTCCCGGGTGTTGACCAGGATGCACTCAAAGAGAACGGAGCCGCACTCGAAGAAGCTCGCGCCGACCTTTTCGCTCTTTACTACCTTGCCGACCCAAAACTTCTCGAACTCGGTGTGATTGACAGTCCGGATGCCTATAAAGCAGAATACTACAAGTATATGCTCAACGGGCTCATGACACAGCTCAACCGCATTGAGCCAGGTAAAGACATCGAAGAGGCTCACATGCGCAACCGCCAGCTCATAGCTGCGTGGGTGCTCGAAAAAGGCAAGAAAGACAAAGTTGTAGAACTCGTTAAGAAGAACGGCAAGACTTTTGTCAAAATCAACGACTACAAAAAAATGCGCAACCTCATAGGCCAGCTTCTCGGAGAGATTCAGCGCATCAAGAGTGAAGGCGACTATGCCGCCGGAGCTGAACTTATCAATAAGTATGCCGTGAAAGTTGACCCGAAGTTACACAAAGAGGTGCTCGACCGCTACTCAAAACTCAGCATCCCTCCATATAGAGGCTTCATCAACCCTCAGTATGTGCCTGTATATGACAACAAAGGAAACATCACTGATGTGAAACTGAAATACGGCGAAAACTACACTCAGCAGATGCTTCGTCTTAGCCAGGACTACACCACTCTTGGTTTCTGACAATAGTTGTCTCAATAATAAAATCACGGAGCCTTCGATTAAATCGATGCCCCGTGATTTTATTATTTACGGTCTATCGTCAAATTTCACGCATTACTGCTTTTCTTGAAATATGGCCCGAACAAAGAAACTATCAGACCCCCCAGGCCGGCAGAGAAACCTATGCAAAAGGCATTAGCTGAATCTTGAAGCCACTCAACATTGAATAAATGGCCAATGGCAAGAGCTGTCAATCCACATGCAGCGCTTACAATGGCCATTGCCAGAATCAAAGATATTGTCCTCTTAAATATTGTCATATAATAAACTATTTACAATTTATTTTTGCAAATTTAACAATTTTTTAAGAACGACAAATTCAAGTTCCATATTATTTTAGTTTTTCCAACACAAGTGTCAAAAAAAGCCACGTCTCAATTACACCTTCTTCTGAATTCTAAATCAAAAAACAGTTAATTTGGAACGATTTCTACACCTTAACACTTGTGCCAAAACTTCCGGCACTGACCCTCAAACAATCTAAGAAGCCGGTTGTAGTGCCTTGACAAATTATAAAACTCCCGCCACAATTGAATAAAAGCGGCGGGAGTTTTATTTTCTATCCTATTTTATGTGAAATCCTTTTTCAGTATTTCATCATATCAACGTCAGAATTCTGAAATCAATACTCTTTCCATGGAGTTATTCCAAGCTGCTCAACCTTCTTATTGATGAAGGCTTTCACGTATGCGCTTGCAAGTCGCGCATTTGTCAGCAATGGGATATTATGGTCTATGGCCCAACGACGAATGCGGTATCCATTGGTGAGTTCACGCTTGCTGTGATTCTTCGGAATATTGATAATCAAATCAACCTTATGCTCTGAAATAATGTCAAGCACATTCTCACCGGCCTCTTCCGGCCAGCCAACAGTCTGAGCCTCCACTCCATTCTCATTCAAGAAAGCGGAAGTGCCTTTTGTTGCATATATCTTATAGCCATTTTCCGCCAGCAGCCTGCATGCCTCAAGCATATCCACTTTTCCGCGCACATCGCCTGAGCTGACAAGCACAGCCCCTTCCGGAACGTGATGTCCCACAGAAATCATGGCGTTAAGCAAAGCCTCATCGAAATCCTTTCCAAGACATCCAACCTCTCCGGTTGACGACATATCCACGCCAAGCACAGGGTCTGCCTTATGCAGACGCGCGAATGAGAACTGCGAAGCCTTGATGCCTATGTAATCAATATCGAATGTAGAAGTATCCTCTCTCTCAACTTTCTCTCCAAGCATGATGCGTGTGGCTGTCTCAATGAAATTTTTCTTGAGCACCTTGCTCACAAATGGGAATGAACGTGAAGCACGAAGATTACATTCTATCACCTTCACATAATTGTCTTTTGCAAGATACTGGATATTGAATGGTCCGGAGATATTCAACTCCTTCGCAATCTTGGCGCTAATTCGCTTGATTCTGCGGGCGGTGGCCATATAAATCTTCTGCGAGGGGAACACAAGTGTGGCGTCGCCGGAGTGTACGCCGGCAAATTCCACATGCTCAGAGATGGCATATTCCACAATCTCGCCGTTGCGTGCAACCGCATCGAATTCTATCTCCTTTGCATTCTGCATGAATTCCGACACAACCACAGGATATTCTTTCGACACTTTTGCGGCTTCGGAGAGGAACTTGTGCATCTCTTCGTAATCATAGCACACATTCATAGCAGCGCCTGAAAGCACATAACTCGGACGGATAAGCACAGGGAACCCTACCTCTTTCACAAAAGAGTCGATGTCGTCTGTAGTGGTGAGTTCTTTCCAGCGGGGCTGGTCAATGTCAAGCTGATCGAGCATGGCCGAGAACTTATGGCGGTTCTCGGCACGGTCAATCGACACCGGCGACGTTCCAAGCACAGGCACATGGCGGCGATAGAGCTTCATCGCAAGGTTATTCGGAATCTGGCCACCCACACTCACAATCACGCCGCGAGGGGTTTCAAGGTCAAGAATGTCCATTACGCGCTCAAAGCTCAGCTCATCGAAGTAGAGACGGTCACACATGTCATAGTCAGTCGACACTGTCTCCGGGTTATAGTTAATCATAATCGACTTATAACCCAGCTTGCGACAAGTGTTGGCGGCGTTCACAGAACACCAGTCAAACTCCACGGAACTTCCGATTCTATATGCACCTGAGCCAAGCACTACAATATTATTGCCGGCATTCATGTCATAGCGAATGGCATTCTCTTCGGCGCCATATGTCACATAAAGATAGTTTGTGAGGTCAGGATATTCAGAAGCAACAGTGTTGATGCGTCTTACGCGCGGAAGAACCTCAAGAGATTTACGATGCTCTCTAACTCTGAGCACATCCTGCTCCATGGTGCCTTTCGGGTCTTCCACAAAACGTGCAATCTGGAAATCGGAGAATCCAAGACGCTTTGCTTCTTTAAGCACATCCTTAGGAAGATCCTCGATTTTATTGTAGGTTGAAAGAAGACCTTTGTAACGAACGATGTTGGCAAGACGCTCTATAAACCATTTGTCGATTTTCGTGAGTTCTTCAATCCGCTCCACAGTGTAGCCCTCTTCGAGAGCCTGGGCTATTGCAAAGATGCGAAGATCGGTGGGATGAGACAGCGCCTTGTCAAGGTCATCGAAACGAAGGTCGTTATTTCCGACAAAACCATGCATGCCCTGGCCTATCATGCGGAGACCTTTCTGGATAATCTCCTCGAACGACTTTCCAATTGACATTATTTCGCCCACAGATTTCATCGACGAGCCAATCTCTCGATCCACGCCCACAAACTTTGTAAGATCCCAACGCGGAATCTTTACAATCATATAGTCAACCGAAGGAGCGACGTAAGCGGAGTTGGGAGTGCCCATCTCTCCTATTTGATCGAGTGTGTAGCCAAGAGCAAGTTTCGCAGCCACAAATGCAAGAGGATAGCCGGATGCCTTTGAAGCCAAAGCCGAAGAACGGCTCAGACGGGCATTGATTTCGATGATGCGATAGTCATTGGTCTCTGCGTTGAAAGCATACTGGATGTTACACTCTCCAACGATCCCGATGTGGCGCACCACCTTGATTGCGATCTCTTCAAGCATCTTAATCTGCTCTTTGGTGAGCGACACTATTGGAGCTACAACAATCGACTCACCGGTGTGAATGCCCAGAGGGTCAAAATTCTCCATGGGCACCACGGTGAAGCAATGGTCGTTGGCATCGCGTATCACCTCAAACTCAATCTCCTTCCATCCTTTAAGCGACTCTTCCACAAGAATCTGCTTAGAATATGCAAGAGCGCTTTCGCAGTGGCGTTTGAACTCTTCGTCGTTAGTGCATATGCCGGACCCGAGGCCTCCAAGGGCATAGCCTGACCTCACCATCACCGGGAACCCGATTCTGTGAGCCACCTCGACCGCATCGTCAATGCACTCCACTGCCTGCGAAACCGGTGTCTTGACTTCGATTTCGTTAAGCTTCTTTACAAAAAGGTCTCGGTCTTCGGTAATCATAATAGCCTCTACCGAAGTGCCGAGCACCTTCACTCCATATTTATCAAGAACCCCATTCAAATATAGCTCCGTTCCGCAATTAAGAGCGGTCTGGCCACCGAATGCGAGAAGAATGCCGTCCGGCCTTTCCTTCTTTATCACTTCCTCCACGAAATAAGGGGTGACGGGGAGAAAATAAACCTGATCAGCCACTCCTTCCGAAGTCTGGATGGTGGCAATATTAGGATTGATTAACACTGTCGAGATTCCCTCTTCGCGCATTGCCTTCAGCGCCTGTGATCCCGAATAGTCAAATTCGCCCGCTTGTCCGATTTTTAGAGCACCGGAGCCGAGCAACAAAACCTTCTTCATAATGTCTTTTCGGTGTTGTGGTTCAATTTCGTTGCAAAATTACATGAATTCTCGCGCTCACACAAATTTTCATTCAACTTTCTACATTAATCCACGGCTCTTTCATTTAAGATTGCGTTGCATTCTCAAAGATTGTGCTATTTTATAGTGGGAAGATGTCCCGATGG
>VSPM01000072.1 GCA_009775365.1 Muribaculaceae bacterium | reverse complement strand
CGGGACATCTTCCCACTATAAAATAGCACAATCTTTGAGAATGCAACGCAATCTTAAATGAAAGAGCCGTGCCTTTTTTTGAAGATTTTTTCAATTCTTTGCGCCTAATTCCGTTTTTATTTGTAATTTTGGAAATGCTACACCTCCGTAATTCACTTCCGGTTATTATCTTTGTTTTCTTTTCAACCATAGCCTACGCAACGAAAGCAAACGATTTCAGCGTGCGTATCAAACAAGATTTCTTTCTTGAGAAAGCACGCGACCATTCTCTGCCCCCTGCCGAAAGGCTCACATATTATGACACTATCATAAAACACAATCCCTCGCCGCGCCTGTGCATGGAGAAAGGCATTGTGCTCGAAGAACTCGGAGACTACCCTTCGGCAAACAAAACCTACAGCCGCATCAAATCAGAACTCTCCCCTGATTCCATATCTCTTTACTCAAACATATTGTGGCGTCTTGCCGCATCCGACTATTTCAACGGAGACGCAACAAAAGTGATTCAGACCGCAGACGAGGCCCTGTCGATTAAAAAGCCGGATTCGCTTGCATATATAGATGTGGAAATCAACCGAATCCTCGCTCATCTCTTTTCAGACATCAACGACTCCACTCGCCAGGAACTTTATTATGAACGTGCGCTTCAAAGTTTTGAGAGGCTCAAAAACTCGGATTGCGACAACTGGCTGAAGGAGCTCACCGACGGGAAGATGCACTACACGCGCTGTTGCCTATCGCTGTTAAAAAAAGATTATCAGTCCGCTTTCTCTGAAATTAAAAAAGCGCAGACACTGCTCGACAAGTATTGGCCAAAGGCTTTCACCGCCATAAACAATGGCATAATCTATCAGGCCCTGGGTGAGTCGGGCATGGCCGCTGATTTTTATAAAGAGATTATTTCCACCCCCGACGTGCATCCAAACCACACTCTCGCCATTCTCAACTATTGCTGCCTGCTGCTTGAGGAGGGCAAGAACGATGAAGCCTATTCCTTGCTACATTCAAACATCGACAATCTCCGGCAGCTTCAGGCATCCCCTTGGGAGGTGACATTCCACACCATAAGGTCGCAGGTGGAGGAAGCGGCAGGAAATCCGGAGGTGGCGCTCGAAGCTTTGAAAGCAGCATCGCAACTTTCTGACTCAATTTATTCGGAGCAGCTTATGCTTGCCCTTGGCCATCTCACAGAGTTTTACGACAATGTGGCTCCCGGCGACAGGCACAAACAGGAATCCGGGCCCGCCTCGCCTGTCATCCTCTGGATTGCACTGGGGGCTATGGCGGCTTTCTCGGCATTTGCCGCATGGAGATGGATAAAACAGAAAGAGCGTTCCGAGGAGATGCTGGAAAGGCTCAAGGCCCTTGAATCAGGCAGCAATGAAAGCAAACGTGCAGACGAAGAGAATTGCAATAAACGAGGCAGCGAACTGTCGGTTTTAAGCATGCATCTGGCAAGCCTGAGCAAAGAGCTTAACACAATAGAGAAAGATGCCGGCGACAAGAATCTGTCGAGAAGCGAACTCGCCGAAAGAATAAACAAATCTTTAAAAATTCTCAAGACTCAGGAAAACGCATGGGGAATGTTCAAAGTCTACTTCCAGGAAGCGAACCAGGGATTTTTCGACAAACTCTACAAGGCTTGTCCCGAACTGACCAATGCAGAAGTCAGGATGTGTGCGTTCATCCTCGCAGGGATGACCACAAAGGAGATTGCGATTGCAACAAACAGGTCGGTAAGGACTGTGGACTGCATAAAATATAATCTGCGCTGCAAGCTCAACATATCCGAGCCTACGGAGAGCTTCATTCGACGCCTGTCATCGTCAAATTAAAACCCGGCTGCACAAAAAAACTAACGCATGGCGGTGTATTTCGAGGGAACCGGGGCTTAGGGCGCCGGCATTGTCTCTCGCGAACAAAAAATCATAAAAAGTGGCAATATTAGCGATTATTTTGAGGGCCATTTACCTCAAAACATCAAATTTCACCAATATTTAACCCTCAATAATTGCTTTTATTATAATTTTCTTCTAAAAAAATTTGGTAATAAGTAGTTTATATATTAATTTTGCACTCGAAAAACAGAAAACCAATAACCCGGTTATAGTTTTTCCAATCCGGTTATATCGTTTTCTCTACGCAAGAAATCTCTCGCTTGAACAAGCAGTATCACGATGATTAATTTGTTGGGTACTGGCTATAACGGATAATTAGGTGTAAATAAAAATTAGGGAACTGAAAAAACAATTAATTAAAGCGCAAGAGGCCGGGACGTCGCGATGACGCTCCGGCCTTAATCTTTTTTATTTGCCCGTTATGCCACGCCGCCGCTATAGCCGGCAAAGCGTCACACGCTCACCTCCCCTTTTATTGCGGGCCAGGGGTCATAACCCTCAAGAGTGAAATCCTCATACTTGAATTTAAACAGGTTTGTGACCTCAGGATTCAGCCTCATCACCGGAAGCCTGCGGGGCTCTCTGCCCAGCTGCGTGCGTACTTGCTCAAGATGATTGTTGTAGATATGCACATCGCCGAGTGTATGGATAAACTCCCCGGCCTGCAGACCACACACCTGCGCCGTCATCATGGTGAGCAGGGCATAGCTTGCAATGTTGAAAGGCACACCAAGAAAACTGTCGGCGCTTCTCTGATAGAGCTGCAGCGAGAGTTTGCCGTCGTTAACGTAAAACTGAAATAGCGAATGACACGGCGGAAGATTCATGTTGTCGAGGTCGGCCACATTCCAGCTGCTCACAATTATGCGGCGCGAGTCAGGATTCTCCTTTATGGTTCGCACAGCCTCTGCCATCTGGTCGATAAACCCGCCGCTGTAGTCAGGCCACGAGCGCCACTGATAGCCGTAGATGTGTCCGAGGTTGCCGTCGGGGTCGGCCCATTCGTTCCATATCCTCACGCCATGGTCTTGCAGATACTTCACATTAGTGTCGCCGGCAAGAAACCACAGAAGCTCATATATCACGCTCTTGAGATGCACCTTCTTGGTGGTCAGCAGCGGGAAGCCCTCGGAGAGGTCGAACCTCATCTGGTATCCGAAAGTAGAGATAGTGCCCGTGCCGGTCCTGTCGCCCTTCTGATGACCCATCTCAAGTATATGCCTTAATAAATCAAGATATTGTCTCATTATTTTCCACTATTTGGCGGTTCCGCGTCCCACTTTTCTGACGAGAGGGGTGGCGCGTCGGTTCCTGTTTTTCTGAAAGCGTATCGCATCGTTGGGACACACGTCGAGGCAGTCGAAACAGCGCACACACCGCGAATTGTCGACATGCCTCCCGACCACTTTCACGCATTGCGACCTGCACACCTCTTCACATTTCATGCAGTTCACACACTTGTCGGGGTCAATCTCTATATGAAACAATGTGTAGTCATGAATCGACCCGAGGACGGTGCCGATCGGGCACACATCGGTGCAGAATCCGCGTCCTGTAAGCACCGCACACACTATGAGCAGCAGCGCCGACACAATCCCTGCGGCTATGCCCGATGTCATCCCGACGCCGAGCGTGAGCCACGCTGTCTGGGCGGCTGTGGGGTTAAAAGCCCCGAATATGTTGCGCATGATATTCCACGGCTCTATCCAGAAAGGCACGGCCGCAACGCCTGCCACAAGGCAGAACACATAGATTGCAAGCACATGATAGCGGAGAGGATGGCGCGTCTTATAGCGGAACTCGCTGCGCACAAACGGAAGACGCTTGCGAAGAGGTATGAATATATCCTGAAACGTGCCCACCGGACACACCGACGAGCAATACACCCGCCCGAATATAAACGTTATCCCGATCCACACCAGGATAACACCCATATATGTGGCTATCAGCGACGGCACTATCTGCACTCGCTCCACCACCCGCGCCATCGGCAGCACTGCGGGGCTTATCACAAGATAAGCCGCCGCAGCTGCAAAAAACAACGCGGAGAGTATTATCCTTATGGTGCGCAGATCTTTCACCGGCGCCCTTTCTTCTGCTGCTCACGAAGCATGGCCTGCTGCTGCCTCTGCATCTCCTCAAGGCGGGCCATGAATCCGCTCTTCTTCTTAGGCTTCTTCGCATTCTCCGCCATAGTCTTTCTCACATCATCCTCTTTTATGATAAAGCGGAATGCGTAGGTCTGGCCTATAGTGATGAGAAGCGACAGGAAGTAATAATAGGAGAGGCCGGCGGCATAGTTGTTGAAGAATATCATGAAGAACACCGGCATGAGATACATCATCCACTTCATGCCGGGCATCTGGCCCGGAGTGTTCTGCATGTTCACCCTGGTGTAGATGATGTTGGTGACAGTCATCAACAGACAGAACAGCGATATATGGTTGCCGAAATATTCAGTCACAAGCGGGATGTTGCCGCTCCACGACACGATTGCATCGGGGGCCGAAAGGTCATGCGCCCACAAGAAGCTCTGTCCCCTGAGCTCGATAGCCGACGGGAAGAACGAGAACATTGCAAAAAGGATAGGCATCTGAAGCATCATGGGCAGACACCCCGACATCGGGTTGGCCCCGGCCTTTGAATAGAGAGCCATCGTCTTCTGCTGGCGAAGCATGGCGTTCTCCTGGCCCGGGTACTTATTGTTGATTGCCTTGATGTCCGGAGCAAGTATGCGCATCTTGGCCTGGCTCTTGTAGCTCTTGTAGGTGAGCGGGAAAAGCACAAGCTTGATGAAGATGGTCATTATAAGAATGATGATGCCGTAGTTGCTTATAAACGAGCCGAGGAAATTGAAGATAGGTATCACAACCCCGGTGTTGATCCATCGGAACACCGACCAGCCGAGAGGAATGAGGCGGGTGAGGCTGAGGTCTTCATCGCCCACTGTCTGATGGTCAAGCGACGAGAGAAGCGGATAAAGGTTCGGGCCGATGAAAAGCGAGAAGCTGGCAGGAGTCTCCGCGTTCCAGTCATAATCGTTCACAACAGCCTGTGTGCTGAAGCTCTTTAGGAAATATGGCTCATTCTTAACAATCTCCGACTGGAAATCGGCAGTGTTGAACGGACGCTCCGACACCAGCACCGTAGAGAAGAACTGGTTCTTATATCCGATCCACCTTATCTTGGCCTTGCGCTCCTCGCTGTCGTTCTTGCTCTCCGAAAGATTCTCTACCGAGCCCCCGGCAAACTTATAATAAAGTCCGGAGTTGCGTTCCTCAAACATCTTCCCTTTCTCCTGGCGCATAAGCTCCTGACTCCATTCCACGCCAAGGTTGCGGTTGTTGCTTTCCACCACGCGGGCCATGTCTTTCTGAACCACTCGCATTCCCACAACATAGCTTTCACCCTTAGGCAGCGTGTATTCTATTCCCCAATATGCCCCTTCTGCCACAGGGAGCTTCATAAGCACCGTTGTGTCATTCACAATTTCAGGAGTGAAATAAAGGTCGGCTGTGCTCACACCCTGAGGGAGCGGAAGCTGAAACGACATTGAGTTTGTGCCGTTCTCGAATATAACCACATTCTCCTTGCGCTTCTGGCTCTCGTCGGGAGTGTATTCCGTGTCATATTTTTTCAGCTGCGCGCGAGTCACAGAGCCGGATTTGGAACTGAGCTCAAGCTTGAGCACGTCGTTCTCCAGTCTCACCACAGAGTCGGAGCCGGTAAGGAATTTTGCAAACTTGCCATATCTCCCCATCGACAGCGAAGCGTTTCTAACAGCCTCCACAGCTTTCTGCTGCTCCTTCACTGTCATCTTCTTCAAGTCGGCGCGGCAAACATCCCGCCAGCTGAGCGTCTTGCCGTCGACAGTCACAGTGCCTGTCACAGAGTCGCCGGCCACAGTGAGATTGATGGCGCCGTCATTCAGGCGCGCTGCGTGTGTGCTGTCGGCGAGCACCACAGTTTCTCCATGCTCAATAATGTTTTTCACGAGCCATTCATGCTCTGTAGCCGAGAGGGAATCAACTCTTGCGGCTGTCTGAGGAATGGCCTGGGCTATATCATCATCTGCGCCTGCCTCAGGGCTCTCCTTAGGAGTGAGCCACATAAAGCCGAAAAGCAGAGCCATGATAAGGACCATCCCGATGGTTTGGTTCTTGTCCATTATTTATTAGTTTTCTTTTCATCCTACGCCGCGAGACACTGCCCCACAGCATTCAAACTGCAAAATTAATCAGAAATCACGGATTATCAACAACCCGCGCCCATGAAAAATATAAAAATTTCAGAAAACTTCAGAAAACCGCAACCCCTCACTTTTAACTCATCTCTTATTAAGAGATACTTAACGGCTGCAAAATTAATAAAAAATTCTCATATATAGGCAATTCCGCGTTTTAATAAATTCATGATTTTGCATTTTTTGTGTCATTGTTTAAAAAATGATAAAATCCCAAATTGCCAAATCTCTCATTTTCTTTTATTTGAGAACCCTTGCAATCTCTTAATAAAAGATACATAACCCGCACATACCAAAACACCACCACAAAGTTTTCGGAAGTTTTGATGTCCGACTTGCATAATCCATTGTAAGACAACAGCATCACCAACCGGAAGCCAACTAAAAGCATACCCCTCCCCGAACTTCCTCCTCAATAAATCTCCTCCAAAAGCCGGAACTCCCTCCCTCTAAAAAAGCTGCACCGTAGCTCGGGCAGCGCCCGAGTATCAATGCCCTGGTTCGTTCTTAACTTCATACCCCTCTCCCAGTCAAAAAAAGAGACCTCGGAAGCAATTGTAGCCCGCTACAACGCCGCAGAGCAAGCCGACCTCGAAATCTTCGCCCCATCCATATTGCTTATGGAAGTTGAAGGCAACAAGATAGTCGAGAAGCAGAAGCCACTCACATACCACTATGTGTTTGTAAGAGGAGAACTTGAAACAGTGAAAAACCTGTGCTCTCAGTCAAACGGATTCAGTTTCCTCCTCAACCACAGCTCAGAAGAACGCTATGCCACCGTGTCTGAAGCCGACATGTATGCATTCCGCATAATAGCCCGAACCCACCAAAACCGACTCCCTTTCTACGACATCAGCCACATCGACCTCCAGGAGGGAGACCGGATAGAAATCTTAGGGGGAGACCTCAACGGGCTCAAAGGCACTCTGATGCCGGTGGCGAAAAGCAAGAACGGCAACATCGTGATCGCGGCAAGTTCCGAACTTGGAGCAATCGTATGGAACGTGAAGCCATCTCACGTCCGCATACTCGAATTCGCGAAAAACTGCAAACGCCCCTACGATCTCATCGAGGCGTTCACACCAAAGATTTACGAAGCCCTGCGCACATTCCATAGCGGCGTCGCTCTCTCCGAAAAAGAGATAGCATCACTGTCGGTGTTCTGCCGGAGAATGGAGGCAGCAAAACTCGACAACCACAAGCTCGACGCCAAGCTGTCAGCCATGCTCCTTGCAGCCTTCACAATTCTCGGCGACCGGGCCGCAGCTGAAAAAGCCTCGGCACGTTTCCAAAAATATCAGCACACAGTCACCAACCCCTGGACACGAGCCCTCATAACGCTCCTCCTCTCCATCTCCTCAGGCACAACCGCCCCTCTCCCATCCGTCCTCTCAACCCTCCCACAATCCTCTTCAACCTCCAAAGCACAAAACCTCCTCCTCGCCGAATATCGCCATTTCCTCCAGCCTTAATAACCCCTCCTCATGCAAACCCAACTGACAAAGAAATACACCCAAATAATCTCCTCCCTGCAAAAGCAAGGAGCCCTCTCCTTCCCCATGCCCTCGTCCCCCGGCATCAGGCAAACAATAAAAGAGGCGAAAGAATGGCTGAAAGACGCCGAAAACGAACTCCCGTCCATGCCCGCCGGCGACACACTACCCATACTTGAAGGCTACGACCTACTCCACCGCATCTGCCACGCCACACCGGCGCCGGCAGCCATGCTCAGGACCTGGACAGACAAAGCCTTTCAGGCGCTCATCAAAGGCGACAAATCAATTTGCCGCTCAAAACTCGCAGCATTCCTCGCCCCACTGATAGCTCGCAACCCGCAAGCCATCGACCCGCGGCACATCGCCTGGTACGCCGACGTCACCACACGCTGGGTAAACCAGCTCAAACGCACCGGCACCTTCCCCGGCGAGACACCCGAAGAGATCCGTCGCCGCCTCGGCATACTCCTCCGCGCCGACCTCTTCGCCCACCTCGGCTCCTCCCAGAATACCGAAAAATCCCGCTGGCTTCGCCAGAATAAAATATCAGGAGTTTCAATAAACTCATAAATACAAACGTTATATCAAAATAACGTTTAATGCCTATCTGATGAAAGAGAGTATCAAGATTAAGAACCTTGGGCCGTTGCGGAACATCGAAATCGACAACATCAAACCCCTCACGGTGCTTATTGGTGAATCCGGAAGTGGGAAAAGTCTTTTGATGAAGACTCTTATCCTCTTTCGCTATATCTATAAAATGCTTAATATCAGATGGTATCTCCGTAATTCCAATGTCAACAAAAGCCGGTTTAAGCTGTCAATGGGAAATCTGCTGACTCCGGAACTCAAGAACTATTTCAAAAACAAACAGCTTGAAGTGTTCTATTCTGTGGAGATTTCCGGTCGCACACATTCCGTGGTTTATCGCAACGGCTCCATTGACAGAAAGACCACCGATAGCAAAATACCCAATGAAGACCTTATTTTCATAAAAGAGTCCTGGATTTCGGAAATGAGAGACATCATTCCTGAATGGGCGGCTTATGGAAACATGCCCAAGAAACGTAATCTCGATTTCTATTTTCAAGAGACATTAAACGACTTCATGGATGCCACAAACATTGATTCCGACATCCGTCTCGACTATCTCGGCCTCTCGTTGCAGATTGAAAAAAAGAGTGACAATAAAAAATTCCTGATTAAGCCCCTCGACGGCTCCTATTCACCCATAGAATGGAAATACAGCTCTTCCGGTGTGCAGACTTCATCTTCGATTGTGACTTTGATTGACTATTTCTCAACCCAATTCTCTTTCAAAGATGCCATCGGAAGGTCAATAATCAATTATCTTTACGAAAGCGACACTCTGAAAAGCTACAAACCCGAACTTGAGCCTATGGACATGAAAAAAATCATTCATATCCATATCGAAGAGCCGGAACTGAACCTGTTCCCGTCGGCTCAATGCAAACTCTTCGACGTCATGGCGCTCAAAGCGTTCAAGACAGTAGCCTCAGACAGAGAAATCAGGCTTATTGTAGCCACTCATAGCCCTTATTTCGTAAATTATCTTAATGTGCTGATGCATCAAGATAAAGAAAACCGGGGAGCTGTCAAACCGGAAGATATGGCCGTATATCGCCTATACAACGGAACATTGCAGCCTTTAATGGCAACCGACGACTCAGGCATCCCATTCGTCGACACCTACGATCTCACTGAGCAGATGGAAAGCATAATGAAAGAATACGAATCCTTGACTTCAAGATAATCACATGGACACCACAGCTCTTTCTCAACTATCCATGGCATTCCCTGCTTTTGGCGATGCCTCCGTATTAGCATTTGAAGTTTCAGGGGCTTTCTTCCTGACAGATCCTAACACTTGTGGAGTTCCGAGAAGAATACCATGCGATCCTAACTGTCAAAAAGATATTCTCAATATTAATTCCGCAGACGCTCTTACCATAATGCCGTTTGACGAATGGCTGTCTTCAGGAAAAAACGAAAAATGCGACTTCCTGATTTTTGATTCAGGAACGACAAAACAAAAATTTGTATTCTGCGAACTGACATGTTCACAGCAAAAATATGTAGACCCATCTCCCGGCAATATAGGCAAAAGAGCCAAAGCCTTCAATCAGATTGAGAAATCGTGGGAAGCAATATATAATAGCGACAATCCGATTTTCAGGGCCTATGTACTTCAATTCGTTGAAAAGATCGGCATATTCGGATGGAGAGAAAGCAATAACTCTGCCACTCAAAAACACGGAGCCTCCCGTTCTATGAGACAATTTTCACGAACTCCGGGCTCCCAATCTTCAATAACCACATACTCCGCCATCAGCTTTGGCGAACACTTCAACTACATCCAGGTGAAACATCCCGCCGTCTACCAATGGTAAAACCATCTCCTCTAAGTTTGTGTTTTATATAAAAAAACATTATATTTGCATCACAATAAAAGAAGTGGATGAACATAATTGATAACAACATAAGAAAGGTGACAGAACTTTGTAAACAATACAAAGTCAAAAACCTCTATGTGTTTGGCTCCATACTTACTCCACTGTTTAACGAAAACAGCGACCTTGACTTTCTCGTTTCATTTAATGAGAATGAAATTCCGCTTCTTGATTTTGGAGACAATTTCTTTGGCCTGCAATTCGCACTTGAAGACATATTCAATCGCAAGGTAGACTTGATTTGCGACAACGCCGTTCATAACACCTACTTCCGCAAAGAAGTAGACGCTACAAAACAACTAATTTATGGATGACAAATCAAGAAAACGCCTCGAAGATATGTGATACACGGCTACGATAGTCTTCGCCCCGAGATATTATGGGCAATCGTGGTAAAAGACCTCACAATCCTGAAGCAAGAGATCCTCATGCTCCTCTCCTCAAACGACTAACGAGAGAAACTTTCGGGATCCGGTCTGCCAATATCTTAGAACAATAATAGCCGATTTATATTTGGCATTAACGTTCTCAACAATATATAATGCTACAATCCTTCTAAGGATTTTCTTCTCTCTATAATCTGACACCGACTGTCGACAGCATTTAAGTTAATTCATGACAGAATCAGTTGACACAACTAACCAATCAACAGTCAGAGAAATTGACAATAGCACTTTCTGCAACAGAGTGCAAGACACTACAACAGTAGAGTTCTCATTTGTAATATCCGTATTACTTTTGTTAGTTGCATCATTTCTAAAATATTTTATAACCAATTTATCCACAAAAAAGGAATGGTGGTTATTCTCAGTCGAGTTCCCAATTGATTTATGTCTTGTAATACTCACCCTGATCGTCACTCTTTACATAAAGGAAAATATGGGCGGGGCATTAATCTTTTTAACTGTTGCAATTATCATCATGATTCTATGCTGCATCTCTCGACGCGCTGCCATGAAGCATTTTGATTCATCAGACAGCAAATCATTATGGACAGGAGTCGGGTACACTGTCTTGACAATATTCCTCTCCATAGCCTACTGCGCGATTATTTATCATGTCATTATCTGAAATCATACTTGTTGCAAGTGGCGTTGTAATGCTATTGAGCATCATAACCACAATTGGTGTTACCATCAGGATAAAGAGATTCAAAGACACAAAAGACAAACCTGTTATAAACAGTCAACGAGAAATCCTCGAAAACAGGATATACACCATTCAGCAACAACTTCTTGACGACTCTTATAACTTTGTAGACACAAATAAATTGTTAATAAAATTTGCGTCTGACAACAAATTTTCAAATAATATTCCAAACTACTCATTCTTTGATTCTTTAGGAATATCCATTTCACATTTACAAAAAAGTGAGAATACTGCATTTTGTCTGATGCCATTTAACAAGCAATACTGGCCGTTATATATTGTTATCAAACAGTCATGCGGAGACAAAGGAATTATTTGCTCCAGAAGTGACGAAACATATGAACCGGGAAATATCCTAAAACAAATTTTGGAATCTATAATCCGGTCTCGCTTTATCTTTGCTGTTCTCGATGGCAGAAACCCAAATGTATTTTACGAAATAGGAATCGCACATGCCATAGGGAAACCGGTGTTCCTTATTGCTCATCAGAAAGATAAAGACAAACTTCCTTTTGACGTTTCATCATCTCGATTGATACTATATAAAAGCTACAATCATCTCGAACGTCAGATACAAGAAATAATCGACAATAACAAGGTCGAGAATGGACATACAGGAGAAAACGAAAATAGCTGACATTCTTGCACAAAGAATGGGACATTTTGAATGCCCCATGTGCCACAAGGGTTCGTTCGTACTCATAGATGGCTATATTTCAACAATTCTTCAATCCAAACCGGACACAATGATTATAGGAGGCGGACCTTCTATTGTATCAGTCGCAATCGTCTGCAACAACTGCGGATTTACCTCCCTCCACAACCTCATGGCGTTAGGAATCATCGATAACAACAATCAAAACCCCAACGCCGATAACAACTCTAAATAACACATATTCTTTCCATAATCCACACTGAGTGAATATGCAGACCATAATACCGCACACTACTTTCGACAACTTCATAAATCATGGAAAGAAAATATTCGGTTCACTGTCTTGAATCGACACCTGAACTTGGTTGAAATTCACGAATAAAGTAAATATTAACATTTGAGACGGAAATACGACTTCTGCTCAAAACACACGCGCTCCTAATAATTTTTGGACACAATTTATACACGATGAGATTAAAAAAGACACTTTCATACCTATTTCGTTTATTAGGAAAGAAAATACCAGACAAGGTATATATTAAAATTTTATTTTATATTGATAACGGTGTAGTTCTGAATCTAAAAAATCCAACAACATTTCAGGAAAAGATCCAATGGTTAAAATTATACTATAAAAATCCTATATACACTCTAATGGTAGATAAATTAGAAGTGAAAGAGTATATAGCCAGTAAGCGTCCAAGTTCGAAATAGACCAAAAGTATTACCTTCGCGACAGTTTAATCAAAACCAATGATTATGTACAG
>VSPM01000071.1 GCA_009775365.1 Muribaculaceae bacterium | reverse complement strand
ACAGAGAAGTTAAGCCTTATCACGCCGATGGTACTGCGAAAGCGGGAGAGTAGGTAATCGCCGCCTTAGAGCCTCCGCG
Organism: Muribaculaceae bacterium; assembly: GCA_009775365.1. Taxonomy (GTDB): domain Bacteria; phylum Bacteroidota; class Bacteroidia; order Bacteroidales; family Muribaculaceae; genus Lepagella. The sequence goes on along the minus strand of VSPM01000071.1, from coordinate 13,363 downwards.
GACAGCGCGTCCGTGGAGGCTTTTTTTGTTATTTTTGAAATTTCTTTGTTATTTTATGAATAGGAGTTTGTGTATGTGGCGATTATTTTGTAATTTTGCGAGCCGATTATATCCAGTTTGTTGTCCGCCCTGCCTCCGCGTTATGTGGCTATGGCCAGCCGCATGTCGCTTCATATCGTTGGGCGGTCATTGAAGTGCCGTTTTTTCGACACTTTATAACATTGAATAATCTTTAAACCTATCGTCCAAAGTGGATACTTTAAGTTACAAGACCCAATCAGCTACTCCCGCAACAATCGAAAAGCAGTGGGTAGTTATCGACGCTACCGATCAAGTGCTCGGCCGTCTTTGCTCAAAAGTGGCAAAAATTCTTCGTGGCAAATATAAGCCCGACTTCACCCCCAACCTCGACTGCGGTGACAATGTAATCATCATCAACGCTGATAAGGTGAAAATGACCGGTGACAAATTCAACAAGCGTGAATATCTCCGCTACACAGGCTATCCCGGCGGTCAGCGCACATTCACTCCCGGCGACCTCATGGCTAAGTCTATGAAGAAGACTATCAAGGCCGGACGTCATCCTCTCTTTATCAAGGTTGTTAAGGGCATGCTTCCCAAGGGTTCTCTCGGCGCTGCCCAGCTCAATAACCTCTATGTCTACAATGGCTCGGAGCACGGCCACGAGGCAAACAACCCCAAAGTAATCGATATCAACAAACTGAAATAATAGAAGCAGATGGAAAAAGTGAATGCAATTGGCCGCCGCAAAGCAGCCGTAGCTCGTGTTTATCTCACTGAGGGTAGCGGTAACATCGTTATCGACAAGCGTCCTATCGACGTATATTTCCCCTCTTCTATTCTCCAGTATGTTGTTAAGCAGCCGTTGAACACTCTCGATGTCGCTGAGAAATATGACATCGTGGCTCACCTCGACGGTGGCGGCTACAAAGGCCAGGCAGAGGCTCTTCGTCTTGCAATCGCCCGTGCCCTTGTGAAAATCAATCCTGAAGACAAGTCTGCTCTTCGTGCAGAAGGCTTCATGACTCGCGACCCGCGTGCTGTAGAACGTAAGAAACCCGGTCAGCCGAAGGCTCGCAAGCGTTTCCAGTTCTCAAAGCGTTAATCGTTTTTTCACGATTAGATGCTGTCGGAATTGTTGCTTGACACGCATATGTTTAGTATCTAAATTCGCAGGATGAGCATGTCTCCTACCTGCGGGTTGGATTTCTAACGAAATTTAATAAAGAAAGTAAACAACCAGAACGGATTTAGCCGTTCAAAAAACAAAAGACAAAAATGGCAACACCCACTTTTGAACAACTTTTAGAGGCAGGCTGCCACTTCGGCCACCTCAAACGTAAATGGAATCCCGCTATGGCTCCTTACATCTTCATGGAGCGCAATGGCATTCATATCATCGACCTCTATAAAACTGTAGCCAAGGTTGAAGAGGCCGCTAATGCTCTGAAGCAGATTGCCAAGAGCGGACGTAAAGTTCTCTTTGTCGCAACTAAGAAGCAGGCTAAAGAGGCTATCGAAAACAATGCAAAGTCTGTTGGCATGCCTTATGTGACTGAACGCTGGCCGGGCGGTATGCTCACCAACTTCCCCACAATCCGCAAGGCTGTGAAGAAGATGACTACCATCGACAAGATGACCAAGGACGGCACTTTCGATAATCTTTCAAAGCGCGAGAAACTTCAGATCACACGTCAGCGTGCGAAGCTTGAGAAGAACCTTGGCTCTATCGCCGATCTTTCTCGTCTTCCGAGCGCGCTTTTCGTAGTTGACGTTATGAAGGAGCATATCGCTGTGGCTGAGGCCAACCGTCTCGGCATCCCCGTGTTTGGCATTGTCGACACTAACTCTTGCCCCGAGAATGTCGATTACGTAATCCCCGCTAATGATGATGCTTCTAAGAGCATCGAGATTATCCTCAATTCTGTGTGCGCTGCTATGGCAGAGGGTCTTGAAGAGCGCAAGGTTGAGAAGCTCGACACTCCTGAAGACAAGGAAGAGAGCGGAGAGGCTACTCCTGGAAAGCGTCGTCGCGTGCGTCGCAACGAGGGTGCTAAAGAGGCAGCTCCCGCAGAGGCTGTAGAGGTTTCTGTAGAGGCTGTTGAAGAATAATTCATCCTAATAAATTCAAACAATGGCTGTATCTATTGAAGATATAAAGAAACTGCGTCACATGACCGGCGCAGGAATGATGGACTGCAAGAATGCTCTCGCTGAAACTAACGGCGACATCGATGCAGCTATCGAAATCATCCGCAAGAAAGGTCAGGCTGTGGCTGCCAAGCGTGAAGACCGCGAGGCTGCCGAGGGTTGCGTATTCTCCGGCGTTGCCGGCGGTTTCGCAGCTATCGCCACATTGAAGTGTGAAACTGACTTCGTTGCAAAGAATGAGTCATTCCGCGCTCTCGCAAAGAGAATTCTTGACGCAGCTCTCGCTGCCAAGGCTAAGAGCCTTGACGAACTCAAGAATCTCAGCCTCGACGGACGCACAGTTGCTGAACTCATCACTGATGAAGTTGGCAAGACCGGCGAGAAGATGGAACTTGGAGATTACGAATGGATCGAGGCTGCAAGTGTGGCTGCCTACAACCACTTCAACGATAAGCTTGCCGCTATCGTTGGCTTCAACCTTGAAGGCGTGGATCCCGCTGTAGGTCGCGAGGTTTGTATGCAGATTGCTTCCATGAATCCTGTTGCTGTTTCTCGCGACAATGTCGCTAAGGAGACTATCGATCAGGAAATCAGCGTGGCAGTTGAGAAAACAAAAGCAGAACTCATCCGCAAGGCACAGGATTCTGCTCTCAGCAAGGCCGGCTTGAATCCTAACCATTTCGATTCTGAGGATCACATTGAGAGCAACATCTCTAAGGGCTGGATTTCTGAGGAGGATGCAGCTCGCGGTCGCCAGATCATGAAAGAGGCAGGCGAAGCTAAGGCAGCAAATCTTCCTGAGCAGATGATTCAGAATATTGCCAACGGTCGTCTCAACAAGTTCTTCAAAGAGAACTGCCTCATGGAGCAGGAATATGTGCAGAATGCTAAGATTACAGTTGCCCAGTTCCTCGATGAGACAGAGAAGGGCCTTGTAGTTGTAGACTTCAAGCGTGTGAACCTCAATCAGGATTAATTTTATCCTTGTAAAGTTTACTCTAATAAAAAATCGGAATCCTGATCAGGATTCCGATTTTTTATTTCCTGTGGTTTTAATCTTTGTGGCTTATAAGATAATTCCAGGCAGCGTCGTGGTCATATGGAATTTCACCCTCGATAATGGCCTCTTTCACTATGCTTTTCAATCTTGAAATTTCCGGCCCCGGGGGGATTGAGAGCCTTTCCATTATCTCATGTCCGTCAATCGGATTTTTCCAGTTTCGCAGTTCGTCGGCATCGTGAATCTCCTGCATTCTTTCGCGGAGTTTTTTAAAACCCTCAAGCTGGCGTCTCACTTTTTCAGGCTGCTTTGAAGTGATGTCGCTTTCTGCAAGAATCATAAGGTCGTCGATGTCATTGCCTGCTTCAGTGATGAGGCGGCGCACTGCGGAGTCTGACACACCTTGTTCACCAACAGATTGCGGACGCATGTGCAGCCCCACAAGTTTGGCAACATATTTCATTTTCTCGTTAAGAGGGAGTTTCATTTCCCGAAAAACGCGGGGAATCATCTTCGCGCCAATGAAATTATGATTGTGGAATGTCCAGCCTAATTTTTTATCATATTTTTTTGTAGCAGGCTTTGCAATGTCGTGAAGCAGAGCAGCCCATCTAAGCCATTCTTTGTCAGAGCGCGCGGCAACATTGTCTACCACCTTTATTGTGTGGTAGAAATTATCTTTATGTCCACGTCCTTCTTTCATCTCTACACCTTTCAGAGGCACCAGCGCCGGGAATATGTAGGGCAGAAGACCCGTCATGTCGAGAAGCCTCCATCCAACTGAGGGACATTGCGACTTCATGATTTTTGAAAGTTCTTCGTTTATGCGCTCGCGTGTGATTATTTCCATTCTTCCGGCATTGCGGCGGATCGCCTCGAAGGTGTCAGGAAGGATACGGAATGAATTGGGCTTTTCATTTGAATCGGGCCGGTAAAGCTGGGTTGCGAATCTTATTGCCCTTAGCATCCGCAACGGGTCGTCGGAAAAAGTGATGTCGGGGTCAAGCGGCGTTTTGATTACTCCTGAATGCAGGTCTGCAATGCCGTTGAAAGGGTCGACGAGTTCGCCGAATCTTTCGTTATTCAGGCACACTGCCATTGCATTTATAGTGAAATCCCGGCGTTTCATATCATCCTCAAGCGATCCGTCTTCCACTATTGGGTTGCGGGAATTTCTTGAGTAAGACTCTCGTCGCGCCCCTACGAACTCCAGCTCAAGGTCGCGAAATTTCACTTGGGCGGTTCCATAATTCGGAAACACTGATATATGGGCTTTTGGCCCGAGGTGGGCTGCAATGGCTTGAGCTAGTTCAATTCCTGACCCGACGGTGACGAAATCGAAATCTTTTGACGGGCGGCGCAGAAATATGTCGCGCACGAAACCTCCGACGACATATACTTCTCTCCCCATTGAGTCGGCTATCTCGCCGATGGTCTTGAATATAGGATTTGTTAAATCGTTTTTTAAATTCATCTGACGAATGTCTGGATTTACAATTCTTGAATCTCTTCAGGGAATATAGTGATTGATTCAAGCCCCGATGGTGTGACACGGTATGTGTTTTCCACTCCTACTGCTCCAACCGAGGGTATCACAAATTTGGGCTCAAGGGCGATTGTCATGTTTTCAGCCAGAATGTCCTTGCTTCTTGCCATGACCACCGGCTGCTCGTTGAGTTCTATGCCAACGCCGTGTCCGATGAAAGCGGCCTGTTGCCTGTGTCCCATAAAATATTGCGACAGTTCTTCGCCCTCTACAATCTCCATTGCCTTCTTATAGAGATCTGCTACAGCCACTCCCGGTTTTGCCATTTGTTCGAGTGCACGGAGAATATTGCGAGAGCATTCATGTGCTTTAAAGGCAATGTGCGGAACCTCTCCAATGCTCCACACGCGTGTCATGTCTGTCTGATAGCCGTTAAATGAGCCGTTCATGTCAATCATCACGGTTTCTCCCGGTTTCAGAGTTGTTCCGTTTGCACCTCCCGGTAGCGACGGGTCGATGCCTGCTCCGCCCATTGTGAAATCATACGGGCTTGGGGTGTCGGCATTTTCTCCGGCTATCACAGAGCCCATGTTGATGTCCATAAGATTTCCGGATGTGCGGCTGACGCCCAGACACCCTTCTCGCCTCAGCACTCGTTCAATCTCGATCTGAAACTCAAGATCTGTCATGTCTTCCTGATAGCACTTGGTTACTCTTCGGTAGACTTCGGCCTGGTGAATGCCGTCTTCCTTCATTCGGTCAATCTCCCATTCGGTCTTTACCATTCTTGATTTACGAAGAATTTTAGAGCCGTTAGCAACTTTTGCTTCGGGAAATATGCCCTTCAGCCTCGACACATCGGAGTAGGAGAGGTCGTCGAATTCATAACCTACAGCCATAGGCGACTTATATCCGAGTCTGACGAGTTCGGTTGCTATCATTTCAGGCTTGCGTATCAAGACTACATCATTTTCTGAATCGAACACATTCGGCTTTATCACAAACCATAGCGGGTTGCCTTCAACAGGGATGTAGACGTATCCTCTGAAAAATCGGCAGGTGGTGTAATATAAGTTAGGATTTGAAGCCACAAGCAAAGCGTCTGCGCCCTCTTCGCGCATGTGGCGGCGAAGAGAATCCATGCGCAGATTAATCTCAGCTCTGAGGTTGTCGGGAATAAGTTTCATTTTTTGAAGTAATTAAAACGGTTAAAGAGGTTGTCTTCTTCTGCTCCTGTGTAAGACAAAACCACGCCAACAGCGTTGATGCCGGCAGTGGAATTCATGGGCAGCGGTGATGACACTGATATGGAATATCCCTCTGGAATGGATATGCCCCGTCGAATTGTGTCAGCCATCTCATACACGCCGTAGCTGCCGTGTCCGAGAGGTTTCCCTTCATTGTCGAAAAGCCTGATTGAGGCTTGAAGAGAATCCGGCTTCGAATGGGAGAGGGAGAATTCTTCGAGATTCAGAATCACACTTTTTGACGGGCATCTCGCTGTGTATCTGACCACGATTATGGCGTCAAATTTTTTTGTGAGCATTTCAGCGGAATCCGCAGGGACGGGGGAGAAATCATAAGTCCAGTTCTGGGGCATTCCTCCATATTCCACATCTTTGAAATCAGCATATCTCACGGGGCTTATCTGAGAGCATGAAGCGAAGATAAACGAAAAGAGAGCCCATCCTGGCGTAAGAAATAATGCCGTCAGGATGGACTTTATGTTATTCAGACCGATGGTCATAACAATCGATGTTATTATATGAGGAGTTATTCACCTTCGTTTTCCGTGTTTTTGGGCCTTGGCTTTTTCTTTGGCCTTGGCTTTTGTTGGCGGTTCTGAGGCATTCTCTCTTGCTGAGTCCTGTCTTGTCTGGGCCTGTCTTGCCGTGGACCCTGATTCCGTGGCTTTTCTTGACGAGCCGCAGGCTTTTCAGGATGCTGAGAGGGATGCTGGCGCTGTTGCGTGGAAGCGGGCTGCAATTGTTCGCTGCCTTCAGGAAGTTTCTTTTTCTTCTTCTTCTTCTTTTTGGCCTTGTCGAACCGGGTGAGGCTGTCTTGTCCGATTATGTCGCCATATTCTCTTGCCGCAACTTCTTCCGGATTGAGTTCGAGGGAATCGACCTTCACGCCTTGCTTATTGAGCGCGATAATTTCAAAAGCTCTCCTTGCATCGATGGTGACAAGATTGGCAGGAATGTTGCGGTCGGTTGAATACGTGATTGTTCTCGAAAGAATATCGGGCTTGAAATAGAAATAGGTTGCGTCTTTGGTTTCAAGGGTGACATCTTTTGGCGGAAGCTGCTTTTGCGCCTCTGCATAAGAGTCAACCTCAAAATTAAGGCAGCATTTTAATTTTGCACACTGTCCGGCAAGTTTCTGAGGGTTCATAGAGAGGTCTTGCAGGCGAGCGCTTCCCGTTCCGACAGACACGAATTTGCTCATCCACGATGAGCAGCATAGCGGTCGTCCGCACGGGCCAATGCCGCCGATTCTTCCGGCCTCCTGGCGAGCTCCGATTTGTTTCATCTCTATTCTCACTTTAAAAGTGTCGGCAAGAATCCTGATGAGTTTGCGGAAGTCTACGCGTTCATCGGCTATATAATAGAATATAGCTTTCCCTCCGTCGCCCTGATACTCTACGTCTCCAATTTTCATGGCGAGGCCAAGTTCTTCGGCTATAGAGCGGGCTTTAATCATTGTGGAGTGCTCCCTTGCTCTGGCCTCTTCAAACTTTTCAATGTCGGAGTGGCGTGCGATTCTGAACACCTTTTTGAGATCGCCTCCGGGTTTTACGCCCGCTTTCTTCATCTGAAGGCTCACAAGAGGCCCTACCATCGACACGCGTCCTATGTCGTGGCCCGGGGCAGCTTCCACAGCCACGATGTCGCCAATTTTAAGGGGCAGCGATGAAGGATTCGTGAAGAACCCTACGCGTGTGTTTTTGAACATGACTTCCACCACGCCCCTTGGGTCAGATCCCGGAATGTCGGCGAGCCAGTCGGTGGCAAGAAGTTTTCCGCGCGGCTCTCTGCGAGCGCAGCCGACGCAGGCTCCGCTGCGTCGGCATCCGGGACATCCGCTTGAAAAGACTTCCTTATCTTTTTCTTCGCTATTCATGACAGAAAAATATAGGAGCCTTGATTATTTTGCGAACGCCACGGCACGGGTTTCGCGGATGACTGTGATTTTCACCTGGCCCGGATAGGTCATTTCATCTTGAATCTTGCGTGCTATTTCGTTCGACAGTTTGTCGGTCTCTTCGTCTGTGATTTTGTCTGCGCCGACAATTACGCGCAGTTCTCTGCCGGCCTGGATTGCATATGTCTTGAGCACTCCGGGATAAGAGAGGGCAAGCTGTTCAAGGTCGTTGAGACGCTTGATGTAGGCTTCAACTATTTCACGGCGAGCGCCCGGGCGAGCGCCGGATATGGCGTCGCACACCTGCACGATTGGAGCAAGAAGTGAAGTCTGCTCAACCTCATCGTGGTGCGCCCCTATGGCGTTGCATATTTCAGGCTTTTCCTTGAACTTCTCGGCAAGTTTCATGCCAAGGAGAGCGTGCGGGAGCTCCGGTTCGTCGTCGGGCACTTTGCCTATGTCGTGCAGCAATCCGGCACGGCGAGCTTTTTTCGGATTAAGCCCGAGCTCAGATGCCATCACTGCACACAGGTTGGCAGTTTCGCGAGAATGCTGCAGAAGGTTCTGGCCGTAAGAAGAGCGGTATTTCATTTTGCCAACCATGCGGATGAGCTCAGGGTGCAGGCCATGTATTCCGAGGTCGATTGCCGTGCGCTTTCCTGTTTCGATTATTTCTTCTTCCACCTGTTTGCGCACCTTTGCCACAACTTCTTCGATGCGTGCCGGGTGAATGCGGCCGTCGACTACGAGCTGATGAAGGGCGAGGCGTGCTATTTCGCGGCGCACAGGGTCGAATCCGGAAAGCACGATAGCCTCCGGGGTGTCGTCTACGATAATCTCTATGCCGGTGGCAGCCTCAAGGGCGCGTATGTTTCTGCCTTCGCGGCCTATGATGCGACCTTTGATTTCGTCATTGTCGATGTGGAACACTGTTACAGAGTTCTCGACAGCAGTCTCAGTGGCTACTCTTTGAATCGACTGAATCACGATTCGTTTTGCCTCCTTTGATGCCGTGAGTTTTGCATCGTCCATGATGTCGTTGATGTATCCTGCGGCGGCACTCTTGGCCTCGTCTTTGAGCGACTCTATGAGTTTTTCGCGGGCTTCGTCAACCGACAGCCCGGATATTCTTTCGAGTTCATCCTGCGCGTTTTTGCGCATTGTCTCCACTTCCTCAAATTTCTGGTTGATATGTTGCTCGCGGGCGTCGAGGGTGCTTTTGGCCGAGTCGATTTCTTTTTTTCTGCGGGCAAGCTCACCTTGCTGCTGATTTAGCTGTTGCTCTTTCTGTCGTGCGCGAGTTTCTGAAGCCTGTGCCTTCTGCACTTTCTGTGAGGCAGTGCGCTCGGCGTCGGCGAGGATTTTCATTTCCTCTTCCTTGGCCTGAAGAATCTTTTTCTCTTTGATAACATCGGCTTCACGCTTTGCGTCGTCGATGATGATGTTGGCTGAGGAGCGGGCATTACGCTTGGCTATGTTCAAAGCCAGAGCATAGCCAATGATAGCTGCGGCAGCCGCAATTATAATCCATATTGCTATTTCCATTACATTTATCTGTTATTGTTGGGTATTAAAGTAAATAATCAAAACAAGTGTGGCATGTTTGCGTGCATGTCGCAAGAATGCCGGAGTGCATCCAACAATTGCAATATGAATAAGAGTGGAGGTAAGATGATATGTCAGACTAAGAAAAAATCGACAAAGAATGCCGGCACAAAGTTCAGTCGGCTATGTTCCCTTGCGAAGATATTATTGAGGCCAGGCGGGTATCGCATTCCATGGCAATCTCCGCCGCTTTCTCGTGTCGTTCGAGGAGTTCCTGGTAAAATGAAGCAAACTGATATGCTATCATTGCCATAATCTCCTTGTCGGAACGCGAGGGCCATTTCTTCCGCCAATTGTCAAAGAGTTGTGCAACCGCTTTTTCAGCATCGCGCACAGCATCCTGCCGGTTGAAAGGGACGGAAAGCTGAATGTGCTCGCCGCCTATATTTATTGTCATTTTAACGTTGTCAGAATCGTTCATCGTCATTCCTCCTTAAGCATGGAGATGCAGTTGTCGATGGTGCGAATCAATCGGGCAATGCGGCGTCGTGTGCTTATTATAGAGTCGGGCGACTCTGCCAGTCTGTAAGACATGGTGAGAAACTCTATGTCGGTTGTGGCTTTGGCAAGGAGAGCCTTGTTGTCTTGCAATTCTTGCCTTAGCCCGGCGTTCTCCTCTTCAAGTTCCTCTATCCGTGCATAAAGCTGCTTCTGGATTGTGCTGAGCTCGGTGATTTTTTCGTTAACCGATTTCAGGAGCGTAATAAGGGGTTGAGCCATCACTGCCTAATTTTTTACAAAAGTAATACTAAAGTGTGAATTTTCCAAATTTCATTTCGCATGCAATAGACGCGAAATGAGAAATAGGCATGATGTGCTCTTGCCGGAGAGCCCATAATCTTGCCGGATGGTTCGCAGTGCAGGGATTATGGCGGCATGTCAGAGCGTCAATACCATTTGATGCCGTTGGTGTTTGACGACCGTTTATCATACTTCAGGTCTTTTAGAAGCGATGATTTCACGGAGATGTGGAAGTTGTATGACTTATAGGGGCCGAAGGGCACAAATGAAGCCGACATGGTGAAGCAGTGAAGGTCGCGTGATATGGAGCAGTTCATATAGGCAATCTTTTTCAAGTCGAAATTATATGATGCCGAGAATGAAAAATTCCAGTTTGTTGTGGGGCGTATGTTGCCTGAGAAGGAGAGGTTTTGCGTCCACTTCCCTTTGTATTCAAGTTTATCGTAGTCAAAGGCTCCGTATCCGTAGTTTACAGAATAGTTGAAAGTGAGGCTCCACGGGCATTCCCATTTTGAATAGCCGTCGGCATCGGCAGTGGCCGCCTCTTCGCGGGCTTGCCTGCGGCGTTGCCTTTTCATATCGCCGTAGGAGTCGAAGTCATCTGCTTCCGACCCGTCATCTCCGTCGAACGGTGTGTCGTCGTCATCGTCTCCTTTATTATTTTTGTTGTCTTCTTTATTGTCTTTTTTCTTGAAGGTCTGATTGTTGAAAGTGTAGGAGAATGATGTGCCGGTAGAAGAGAGTCGAAGCCAACCTTTTCCGGCTTTCCATCTGGGCACATTCACCCTTACCGGTGTGCCGGAGGGGGATAGGCGATATGTGTAGGGGTCCCATGTGGCAGAGAGGTTCAGGTTGAAATTTTTGACCAGTCGCAGAAGTATCGAAGTGTTGACGTTGCTCCAGTTCATGGAGTCGGCCGCGAAGTTGTAGCTTTGGCTGATTGTGAAATTCTCGATTAGTGAGATTTTTTTCACGCCAGTGGTGTCTTTGTCGCTTTTCACTTTCATTTCAAGGTTGTTGGCCAGGCTGACTGACACAACTCCTGATTTTCCTGCCGACGGCGCCCCGAATATTCCATGAGAGAAATAGTTGTATTTTTTGTGCTGTGGCACGCCTTGGTTGTCAATATAGTCGTAGCTGCCATACACTCCCCACATAGGGTCGGAGAAGTCGGGCGAAGCCGACAGCGACACAGTGGGGGTAAGCACGTGGCGGATCATCTGCACTTTGTCGCCGAGGAATTTCATAGGTTTCCAGAAACCATAGATTTTAGTGTCGAACGACAGAGAGGCATTGAAGTCGAAAAGGTTGTAGAAGCCGTAGGTTGTGTCCATCACCTCGCGCGATGCCTGGGAATCCCATTGGCGGCGTATCTTGGACGTGTACATACGGTCGTTCATGGAGATAGAGGGAGAGATGTTGATGTATTTGAAAAGAGAGAATGTGGCAGACACCGGCAAGGAGTGGCGCATGCCGTTGCGCCAGTCTTTGATGAGACTTTTCTTGAAAAACTCGTCTTGCTGGGTTGTGAGCGAGTTTTGGAACTGGCCTGTGTATGACAAACGGATTTTTTCATACCAACGCTCCCCGCCCACTGATTTTTTGCGTTTGAAAGGCGCAAGCTGCGACATCGACACATTGATGTTCGGAAACGACACAGAGAGCGTAGAGTCTTGTGTGCGCTGAGATATGTTGGCAGTTGTAGAGAGGCTCCATTTTGTTCCCGGGAAACGGTAAGTCATGTTCACGGTTGAAGACTTGGTGTTTTCAGTGAACGATGAATTATAATATGAGTTCAGGTCATTTCTGGTGTAGCCTGAAGTAGTGAAATTCACAGATGCCGAGAAGCTCATATTCGGGTTTGCCTTCGAGTCTTGTGAGTGGCTCCAGATAACCTGGAAGTTGTTTTGCTTTGAATAGTCGGGGCTGCCTTTGTCGCCATATATCGTGGTGATATATGAGAAGTCGAAATTGCCACGGAATTTATAGCGTTTCACATAAGAGGTGTGCCCTGATATGCCCCAAGAGCCTTTGGTGTAGATTTCACCACGCAGTGCAAGGTCTACATAATCTGATATGGCGAAATAATATCCGCCGTCGCGCAGGTAGAACCCTCTGTTGTAGTCTTCGCCGAAAGTGGGGAATATGATTCCGCTTGAATAATCCTTGGTGAAAGGGAAATAGCCGAACGGGAGGGCGAGAGGGAGGGGCACATCGGCAAGCACCATGTAGACGGGCCCTGTCACGATGTTTTTGTTGGGAATCATCTTGCCTTGGGTCACGTTAAAATAGAAGTGTGGATGCTCATGGTCATCGCAAGTGGTGTATTTGCCGTTTTTTACGAAGAAAGAGCCGTCTTCCATTTTTTTTGATGCGCCGCCTGTGAGATAGCCTTCACCCTGCTCTGTGATGACGTCGGTTATGAATCCACGTTCGGTTTTAAAGTTATAAGTCATCTCCTTCGACTCATATTCGTCGCCGCCGTCGGAGAAAACAGGGGTTCCGGCGAGGTTTCCGGTGGAGTCGACCACGCCTGTTGCGAACACGGTTGAATTGTCAAGCTCCATTCTTATTTCTTCGGAATTGAGCTTGAACTGGCCGTATTCCACCTTCCCGTCTCCATAGAGATAGGCGTTATTCTGTCCCATCATCACGAGCGAATCTTTGGCATCGAACACCACGGCGTTCTCAAGGTCTACCTTCTCACGGTTTATTCTTGAAAGAATGGAGCGAGAAGAGTCAGGCTCTACAGGGGTTGCTCTTTTAGCGCGATAAGAAGAATCGTTGGACAGTGAGTCGGGGATGTCGATAATAGAGTCGGTTGTCGCAAAGATAGAGTCGAATCCGAAGAATGTCGTGTCGTTTCTTGTCACGAGCGAATCCGTGTCGAGAGTAAAAGTGTCTACGGGCACGAAAATATTGGCCCCGGAAGAATCAGGGGCTTCAGCCTGCTGGGAGTTTGTGGAAACTTCCGGTTTAAGGCTTTGCTGGGCAAATGCAAGACCGATAACGGTCAATGCCATGATATATAGAAAAATACGCCTCAATGATGGCAAAATATTATCGTTCAGGATGCAAAGTTAGCAATAAAAAGCAAAATAAAGTTTTAAAAATGCTAAAAATATGAGCGCAGCAACTTAATCTTAGGTTGCATGCACAGATATTGGACGTACAAAAGTAGTGGGTGGTGGGGGTGGTGGGTCAGGAGAAGAGGG
>VSPM01000070.1 GCA_009775365.1 Muribaculaceae bacterium | reverse complement strand
CCATCGGGACATCTTCCCACTATAAAATAGCACAATCTTTGAGAATGCAACGCAATCTTAAATGAAAGAGCCGTGATTAAAAGCCACGATTTGAGGGCATCTATTTGCATAAAATCAAAAAATTGATTAATTTTGCACCACAAACCCCTGAAGGCTTTCAAAAACACGCGAGCCCGGGCGGGGGGATTGGTGAATGCCTCTGTAGTTCAACGGATAGAATAGAAGTTTCCTAAACTTTAGATAGGAGTTCGATTCTCCTCGGAGGTACCAAATATGGCAGCCGCGGATGTTGGCAGACTGTAAAAAGGTTGCTAACTTTGTGGCACTTTTTTAATATCTTCTCAAAAAAGTGGGAAAATTTTCACAATACAAGGTTCAGCTTGCCTCCCTGGCCGACGGCAAGTATGAGCAGGATTTCGAGTGTGGCACAGAGTTTTTCAAGAATATGGAAAACCCTGATGTCATATCGTCGGATGTAAAGGTGCATCTTGACCTGGTCAAGAAGAACGATGCCTACGACTGCACATTCCATTGCAAAGGGATGCTGCAGATTCCGTGCGACCGTTGCCTTGACCCCCTCGACCATGAGGTAGACACCACATATCACATAACCGTGAAATATGGCGCCGACTATAACGACGAGAGCGACGATGTGCTTATTATCCCTGAGAGCGACAGTTGTCTCAATGTGGCGTATATGCTATATGACACCATCGTTCTCACCATCCCCTTGCGCCATGTACACCCCTTGGGCAAATGCAACAGGGCCATGGCCGCCGCTCTTCACAAGCATCACTCCAACGCGGGCGACGACATAGACGAAGCCCTCGACGAAGTGGACTCAGAAATAGAAAACGGCATCGACAGCGATGAATGAAATACCCCCTCTTTCCCCGGCATAACATAAAACAAAACATTAAAAAAATAGAAGAAAATGGCACATCCTAAACGCAGACAATCGCATACCCGCACAGCGAAACGTCGCACACACGACAAAGCATTGATTCCGACACTTGCAATCTGCCCTAACTGTGGCGCATGGCACGTTTATCACACAGTGTGTGGCGAATGTGGCTACTATCGCGGCAAGCAAGTGATTGAAAAAGCAGTCATCTGATAGGCCGGGAGAGAGTTGACTCTCCCCGGAGCCTACGGCTTCCCTAAGGCTGACTCCGCCGCCTCTGCGGGGGAGCCGGCTATATTCATCTATAGATAAACACCAACCAGGATTTATGCTAAACGCAAAAATAAGCGGAATCGCTTCTTATGTGCCCGACGATGTCCTCGACAACGAGATGCTTTCAAAGATGGTAGACACCAACGATGAATGGATAACCACTCGCGTAGGAATCAAGGAGCGTCGCATACTTAAAGATGAATCCAAGGGTTCCAGCTACCTCGGCACTAAGGCTGTGGAGAGACTCCTTGAATCCACCTCCACCAAGCCGGAAGAGATCGACCTCGTGATCTGCGCTACTTCCAACCCCGATTATCGGTTCCCCTCCACCGCCTCGGTCATTGCATATGAAACCAAACTCACCAACGCTTATGCCTACGACATACAGGCTGCCTGCGCCGGCTTCATTGTGACCATGCAGGCCGCAAGGGCTTATATCCAGAGCGGACTCTACAAGAAAGTGATTGTGGTGACCGCCGAGAAGATGTCGAGCATGACCGATTATGAAGACCGTGCCACATGCCCTCTCTTCGGCGACGCAGCGGCAGCTGTGCTTGTAGAGCCTACGGAGGAGAATTTGGGCGTGATAGACGGCGAGTTCCATATTGACGGCTCGGGGCTTCCTCACCTCCTTATGAAGGCCGGAGGGTCGGCAAGGCCCGCCTCCGCCGAGACTGTGGCAGCGCGCGAGCATTTCATATATCAGGAGGGAAGGGTGGTATATAAGAACGCTGTCCGCGACATGCTGTCGTCTACACTTTCTGTGATGCAGCGCAACAATCTCACTGTGGAAGAGGTTGACTGGCTTGTGCCTCATCAGGCAAATCTCCGCATCATAGAGGCCGTGTCAAGCCGTGCCAAGTTCGACAGCGAGAAAGTGCTCGTAAACATTCAGCATTACGGCAACACTTCAGCAGCCTCCATACCTTTGTGTCTTGATGAATACAAGCATAAGCTCAAAAAGGGCGACAAGATCATGATGACCGCTTTTGGCGCGGGATTCACTTGGGGAGCCATGTATCTTATATGGGCTTTCGATTCCTGAGGCCGGGCGTGGAGTCAGGCTATGCCAAGTCATCACGGGGCGGTGGATTTCTCTTTCCATCGACCCGTTTTTTGTAGTTGCTGAACATCACGCCTTTCGGCGACGTTGATAATATAGGCCCACTCTTGAGAGGGTGAGCCTGTATATGACCCAAAATTTTATTGATATGGAAGAAGAGATAAAAGATATTGCCGGGGCTCACAAAGCCGGGTTTGTAAACATCGTGGGGAATCCTAATGTGGGGAAGTCAACACTTATGAACGACCTTGTAGGCGAAAGGATATCGATAATCACGTCTAAGGCCCAGACCACTCGCCATCGCATCATGGGGATTGTGAACACGCCGGAATATCAGATTGTGTATTCCGACACTCCGGGTGTGCTCAAACCAAAATACAAGCTTCAGGAATCTATGCTTGAATTCTCGGAGGGCGCGCTCACTGATGCCGACATCCTGCTCTATGTCACTGACGTTGTGGAAGACCCTGAGAAAAACAAGGATTTTCTCGACCGTGTGGCAAAAGAGAAAGTGCCGGTGCTTTTGGTGATAAATAAAATCGACCTCCTGAAGGGCGACGGCGATCTTGAAAAACTTGTGGAGCAATGGCACATGCGCCTGCCGAATGCAGAGATTTTCCCTACCAGCGCCACTGAGCATTTCAATGTGGATAACCTGAAAAACAGAATTGTGGAGCTCCTGCCCGTGTCGCCGCCATTCTTTGGCAAAGACGCGCTCACAGACAAGCCTGCACGTTTCTTTGTCACTGAGATTATCCGCGAGAAGCTGCTCCTTAACTACGACAAGGAGATTCCTTACAGCACCGAGGTGCTTGTAGAAAAATTTGACGAGAAGGAGAATTCAATCCATATAATGTCGGTGATATATGTGGAGCGTGATTCGCAGAAAGGGATCATAATAGGAAAAGGGGGAGAAAAAATCAAGAAGGTGGGCATAGAGGCCCGCCATGATATCGAGAAATTCTTCGGCAAGAGGGTGTTTCTTGAAATCTTTGTGAAGGTGGAGAAAGACTGGCGAAACCGCGAGAATAAGCTCCGTGCCTTCGGATATATAGAATAATATTAACAATGAGCAGATTAGTAGCAATAGTAGGGCGGCCGAACGTGGGTAAGTCCACGCTCTTCAACCGTTTGACGCAGACCCGCAGCGCCATAGTCGACGACACTGCGGGCACCACACGCGACCGCCAGTATGGCATGGTAGACTGGTGTGGGCAGGAATTTTCGATTGTCGACACCGGCGGGTGGGTGGTAAACTCTGAGGACATCTTCGAGGGTGAAATCAACAAGCAGGTGCATATTGCAATCGAGGAGGCCGACGTGATTCTCTTCGTGGTCGACGCCTCAAATGGAGTGACCGACCTCGACGACCAGGTGGCGGCGATCCTGCGCCGCTCCAAGAAGCCTGTGATCCTTGTTGCCAACAAGGAAGACAAGGGCGACGCACGTTTCAACATCCCTGAGTTTTATTCCCTCGGCCTTGGCGACCCTGTGGAGGTGTCGTCGGCCAACGGCAGCGGCACCGGCGAGCTTCTTGATCAGATTATCGCCGACATGCCCGAGCCTTCGGAAGATGACAAGCCGGAGGAGAATGTGGCCAAGTTTGCCATAGTGGGCAGGCCGAATGCAGGAAAATCTTCGCTTATAAACGCCTTTATCGGTGAGGAGAGGCATATAGTAACCGACATCGCCGGCACCACGCGCGACTCTATCTATCACCGTTATAACAAATTCGGTTTCGACTTCTATCTTGTAGACACCGCCGGAATCAGAAAGAAGCAGAAGGTGAACGAAGACATTGAGTATTACAGCGTGATACGCTCCATTCGTTCAATCGAGGCAAGCGACGTGTGTATCCTTATGATTGACGCCACCCGTGGTATCGAGGGCCAGGATGCAAGCATCTTCTCGCTCATACAGCGCAACAGGAAGGGCCTGGTGGTGTGTGTGAACAAGTGGGACCTTGTGGCCGATAAGTCTGTGACCGCTCAGAAGCATTTTGAAGATGCCATCCGCAATAAATTCGCGCCGTTCACAGATTTCCCCATCCTGTTTACGTCGGCTGTCACAAAGCAGCGAATTTTCAAGGTGCTTGAGACAGCCATAGAGGTCTACAACAATCGCAAGAGAATTATCCCTACCTCGCAGCTTAACACTTACATGCTTGAGCAGATTGCCGTGACCCCGCCGCCAAGCAACAAGGGCAAATTTGTGAAAATCAAGTATGTGACGATGCTTAAAGAGTCGGTGATTCCAACATTCATATTCTTCTGCAATCTTCCGCAGTGGGTGAAGGAGCCATATCGCCGCTTCCTTGAGAACAAAATCCGTGAGAAATGGGATTTTAGTGGCACGCCGATAGCCATATTCATGCGAGATAAATAATACTCCGCAGAATTATATATTCATAGATTATTTACGATAAAAAAGAGTGCCGGACTATGCGCAGAGCAAGTCCGGCGCTTTTTTGCTTGAACCTCAGTGACAAGTATGCCGTTTTAAATTGTAGAATGTATCAAGAATCACTAAAGGGAGTTATTATGATTCATAACTATCGCATAAGATATAAAGTCATGGCCGTTTCGGCTTTTGTCATATTGAGCCTTGCAGCCGCATTGAATTCCAGGGCACAGTGGCCGCTGCTTGACGGCACAATGTCGCCTTATGATTTCAGTTCCGTCGATTCAACCCTTCCCTGGGGGGGGGACATGAAGCCTGTGTATATAAACTATGTGGCGCGTCATGGTGCCCGTTTTCTGTCGTCGGAGAAGAAAGTGGCCGATCTGAAGTCAGCACTCGAGGCGGCTCGTAAAGAGGGGGCGCTTTCGGAAAAGGGGGAGGCGTTTCTTTCTCTTCTCGACACTGTGGTGAGTGCCACCGGCGACAACTGGGGAGCCCTCAACAGCGTGGGCATAATGGAAGAGAAGCGTCTCGGGCAAGAGATGGCCGCTGTGGCGCCGTCACTCCTGAAGAATGGGAAGGTGGAGGCGATTTCTTCATATGTGCCTCGTGTGGTCATGACCATGTATGAACTTTGTCATGAATTGGCAAGGTGCTATTCAGGCATAGAGGTGACTACAAGCGAGGGGAAGCAGTTTAATCCGCTTATGCGTTATTTCACGGTCGACACAGCTTATGTGGCTTATCTGAAGGATGGCCCGTGGAAACCTCTTTATGATTCTTATGCCGCCAAGACACTTCCGGCAGAGCCGGCAAAGAGTATGTTTAAGGCCGGATGTGCGCCTGACGACTCTTGCCTGAAGAAACTGTCGTTTGACGCTTACGGGGTGTTGCAGTCTTTGAATGCAGCAGGGATAAGAGGTGATGCTTCCGAATGGTTTACAGAAGCAGACTATCGCCGATGCTGGGAAGTGAGCAATCTTCGCCATTATTATCAGCGGTCGGTGAGCGAGGTTTCTTCGCTTCCGGCCAAGGCGGCGGGGCCTCTTTTGCGAGACATCATCAGCAAGACAGATTCCGCAGTGGCCGGAAAGACAAATCTGGCGGCCTCATTACGTTTCGGCCATGCCGAGACAGTCATTCCCTTGTTTGCGCTCATGCGTTTGCCCGGATGCTATGTGCCGGATGCGAGTGCCGGAGAAGTCGCTGCACGATGGTGCGACCGTGATGTTTCTCCGTTAGGGGCCAATCTTATGATGGTGGTGCTGAAGGCTCGTTCAGGAGAGGATTATGCGGCGTTGAGGCTCAACGGCAAATGGATTTCAATAGGCAACAAGAAGCTGATGCCGTGGCCGGAGCTGAGAAGCCTGTGGGAGTCTTACATGAGAGATTAAGCAAATCTTGATAAATAATTTGTGGCGGAGGGTCGGCTCTTGCCCGGAAAAATCGAGGCAAAATAAGCAAAGATGAGTAAGACACAGCCGGCTACCCCACTGGAAATGGGGCACAAGTGAACATAATCCTCCAGGCCACGCAGCGCCTTGATCAGCATTTAGGCAACTATATCTCAAAGTTGAAGGGATTCTCAACAACCAATCTGTGGCAGGCATTTCCGAAATCCTTCACTAATGAGGAAAAAATCTTTGATGATGGCTATAACGACCGCATCTTGAAATATTATGGACATCTCGATGTCTGGAGCGACTATGTGCGCGACAATCCACGCTGGCTGTGGCTAATGCGTGAGAATCAGTATTTCTTCACCCGAACCATAGTTGTCACCTCAGATTCCCGCAGTTATCACATATATGGCAACCGCTTTTTGTTGAACTATCCTCTCCGCCGAAAGGTGGCTTATCACAGGGCATATACCGACATGGAATGGCACGCTATCAGTGAAGAACTTCTCAAAGTGTCGAAAAACGGGGGAGTGTTTGTGTCGCCCGTCAAAACTTATTCTCGTTCATTATGCCTGCTAATGAATGAGCACGCCCGGCTCCTCACCATCTGATAGCAAAATCCGGTATATGAGCAATCCATTACAAAAGCAGATAAAGACTTTTGTAATGGATTGCCTGATTTTGAGCCGTATTGCCCCTATGAATAGCAGACGCTATAGCGCAAAGGGGGAGAGAAGTGATGTCAGAGGATTATCTTCTTGACAACAGATCCGGAATCAGAAGTGGCTGTCACGATATAAACTCCTGTGGGGATGGAGCTGGTGTCGATGCTGCCGTTGCCACGTGCTACTGTGGAACCGTTGGCTGATGTCACAGTTATGTCAGCCTCCGGATCGCCCACGGCGATAAGCATGCCGTCAGATAGAAGAATGCGAAGTGAATTGGAATCCACGGTTTCAACCGAAGTAAGCCCGTCAATCTTGAATGCCGGCGAAATAGTCTGCATCTGGGTTGCACCATCGGAATCTGCAAGAGAGATGCGGAGATCATACCATCCTGTCGCGCTTTTTTCAGTGACGTTATCGAGGCTTCCGGCATAGAATGAACCGAATTGGCTGATAAACAAATCTTCTTGTTCAGTGACAGCAACCTCATTCCATTTATTTTCTCCCATTGGAGAGTATTCTACGGTTATATCCACATCGCAATTGTCGAACCACCAGTGGTATTCATCTTCATCGCTGAATTTTTGTTTGAAGCCTCCTGCGGCAATGAGAATAAGTCCGTCTTCTTGCGATTTGAATCTGTCAGTCACCATGTTTTCGGTGTTGCGGAACTGCACTTGTTGAACGGCAGGAGGATTGATAGTGACATCAGGGTTAATGGTGAATGAAGCGGTGGTCAGTCCGGGGAAAGACTCGCCCGTGCCGTCAGGATTCTCATAAATATTCACGTTTGATGTAGAGATAGAATAAGTGAGCAACCCATTGGTTTCTTCATCAGATTTCCCCATTGATACAATATCTGAAATACGGAATTCACCAAGTCGTCCCATTGGCAAGGCATCAATATACCATTTCCATTTCTCATCCATCCAGTCATAATTATAATAAGAATCAAACAGTATAGATGGTTGTGTGCCCCCTTGCAAGATTAATGCCTGCGACTCATCATAAGAGAATGCGGGATGTTGCATTGCCGGCAAAGTGCTATTGGGATTCATTGTGTTTTTGAACCCGTTTATGTGCTGTTCGTAGGTTCGGCATAACGATCCGTCAGAAGAAAGATACATAGGCATGCTTTGGAAGGAATATGTCATTAATCCTATTTCTTCTCCGGTCTCTTCGTCGAATGCAGGTGTGGCAAAATCCACATATGAGTGTAAGAAGCCCAGTTCATAACTATCGGGAAGGTATTCAGCCCCTGAAATCTGAAGTAGCCCACAATTAGATTCAACCGAATAACTGGGGTTTGAAATCCATCCATAATTGAATTTATAAGATATGCTAAAAGGTGATGAGAAATTCTCTTCACTGTTTTCATTCAGAATAGAGGGAATGTATTTCTCTGTATGTTTTACGGAATAATTGTCAGAATATGCTCCTTCACATGATTCAGTAACTCCATTTATCGGTTTCATGAAAGAGAAATAGAATCCGTCATCAGCAGAAGCGAGTCGGCTTTGTGTGATACAGATGTCGTCGCTAACGTCATTTATCATTATATCCATTATTCTGGAGATATTAAATGACGTGCCGGCATTTTCGTTAATCAATACATAGTTGCACTTACCATCCCTCCCATATATGGGGCCGAATCTTTTGCTTGAGATGCTATTTCCAATGACAAGGTCAGACACATTTCCTTCCAAATTTTCGCGTCCTTCCGGAGTATATTTGATTGTCGGGAGCATTTGCACTTCACCGTTTGGATTTAGAGACTCGCATGTGATAAGATTCTTGGCGTCTGCCGCCTTGAATTCAATTGTAGTATCTTTGTCTATTTTTACATTCTCAATAACAATCCATGCGTTGCATCGTTTCCCGTATTGAATCTTTTCGTCAAGCACATCAAACTCCGACAGGAATGTGTATGTGCCTTCCGGCAATTCTGCGACTCCTTCCTGTACTCCTGCATATGTGTCATCTGTCGATGTCCCCAAATAAAAATCTTCCCCTACAATTCTTACTATGCCAATACATTCGTATAGGTTTTCATCAAAAACTTGTTTAAGCGTCACAGTGTGGGTCCGGGCAGAAGAATCTGTTTTTCTCATATTTTTTGCGGGCATAATCTCCGATTTAAAGACCGGAGCCGCTTTCAATTCATGAGCAGGGATGACTCTTGAAATCATTTCAATACTTTGCGTCTTTACCGTATGCGTATCGGTATGCCCCACGGGTTGTTTTGTTTCCGAGTGTGCCGGAAGAGCTATGGCCGCTATGGCCAGGAGCAAGACACAATGTCTGAGTTTTCGCATAATGTTTAAAGATTTTAAGGAAGCGTTGTCCGTCCGTTTCCGGGTTAGCAAGCATTGGCCTCGGACATTGGCCTGTCGGTTAACCGGAAGCAAATTTATAAGAGACGAAAGAAATGTTCAAATGCCAAAGCCCTTAATGTGCCGTTATTTTGGAAAGTAAGTGGCCTTAATTTACCCTTAGTTATAATTAAATACTTTATTTATAAATGATTGATGTGTAAAATGAATTTAAAAAATTACAGATATAAGTAGTAAAAAATTGGTGTAAGTGAAATTTGATTTAAAAGTTTTTTGTAAATTAGCCGACAAATATTAAGATATGATTCGAATTATCCTTACTTCCTTGATGATGCTTTTTTCAGTTGTTCTCTATGCCGGCAATAGCGGGAATGCCTTGAAGACTGACTATTTCAGGTCGCGCCTTTATGATAAAGATATTGAGCGTTCTGAAAAAATAAAGGCTATCGACAGCCTGATAAAATATGCTGACAAGAAAGATATTTATTCCTTGTGTAGCGACAAGGCTCAAATGTTGTATTATGCCGGTGATTACAGGGGTTGCATGAAGGTGTATGAAAAACTGCGTGAGGAAGTGCCTGCAGACTCCCTTCATTGGAAATTTATGGCAGATGCGGAAATCGGGATAATGAAATTTACTCTTTCCAACTTTCGCGGAGCTCTTGAAGATGCTTACCGCATTCTTGACACTCCAAAACCGGATAGTCTACGATATATTAATCTTTATGCCTATTTGTTGCTTGCAGATTTCTATGGCACTGCCAAAAATTATTCGCTTGCGGGAAAATATATTGATTTAGGCATAAAAGAATTGGATGCAGTTAGGGTTGGTTCTAAATTTCCGCAATCTGAAAAAGACCGTTTCTACGGCGTTTTTTACCGATGCTCTGCTTCACATTTTCTAAACATGGAAATGACTGATGAGGCATATCGAGAATTGAAAAAAGCAGAGAGTTATCCATCGGACCCTGATGGCAAGATGTCGAATTATGTGACATTTGCAGATATAGCCTATCTTAAAGGGGAAAAAGAGATGGCAGAGGATTATTTTATGAAAGCATTGGATGTAAAGACCGGAAACTTTAACAAGGCATTTGTATTGATAGGATATATGAATATGCTGCTTGATGACGGAAGAGCTGAGGATGCATTCAACCTTGTTTCTGAATATCCCGATGTTGTTGACAAGCTGACCGGGAGTCCTCTTGAGCCTGAGTATCTTGAAAAAGTTAGCAGATACTATTCGATTAAAGGCGATAAAGATAATGAGAACGAGACGTTGAAAAGGATTATTGCTTTGAAGGATTCTATTCATGAGGCTGCGGTTTCGTGGGAGGTGGATGAACTTGCGAGCCGTTATGAAACAGGACGTAAGAAGGATATTATCTCTTCTCTTGAAGCGAAAAACAGAAATAAGGTCTGGCTTGTGCTGGCTGTCGGTGCTTTGGGGCTGTTGGCGGCTGCTTTGGCAGTGGCCATGTGGCTGAGGCACCGGAAATCGAAGAAAGACGCGGAGATTCTCGGCAATGAGATAATCGACAAGGAATTGTATCATAAGGAGGAGTTGAGGGAGACAGCCGATTCACTTTCTATCCGAAATCAGGAACTGTTGTCGATGACAATGTGTATGGCGCGCCTCAATGATGCGCTTGACAGCATTAAGGATATTGCCGACAATAAAAAATCTGCTCAGGATGAGAGGCTTGCTCAAATATCTGCCATATTGAAAGACCTCTCTCGGCAGGATAACATCTGGGAGATATTCCGCACATACTTCGAGAGTGTCAACCAGTCGTTTTTCAATAACCTGTCGAGCCTGCATCCCGATCTCACAAATGGAGAGGAGAGGATGTGCGCATTTATACTGATGGGGCTTTCCAACAAAGAGATAGCTGCAATGACAAACCGCTCTGTGCGCACCGTAGAAGTCATCAAGCATAACATACGCAAGAAAATCGCCATCACAGAGCCCACTGAAAGCTATCTCCGCCGGATAGCCACCTCCGGCTGAACACCTTTGGTTTTCTTATTCTTCATTATTGTTTTGTTTGCGGAGGAGGAATTCTCCTTCGATGGAGTGAAGATATGAGAGCGTTGACTTTTCCGGGCCGAGACGCAGTTTCTTGTGGAGGCGATATTTCATGCTCTCCACTGTGCGTTGCGAGCGGTTGGTGAGATTGGCAATCTCTTTTGCCGACAGATTCAGCAAGATGTAGGCACACATTCTCGCCTCTCCTGCGGTGATGTCGGGGTGACGGTCAAACAACAATGTGAAGAAATGCGGATGAATCTTGTCGAAATAACTTTTGAACATCTCCCAGTTGTCGCCATTTACATTGTTTGTGCGCAGTTTCCCTTTTAGCTCCTTCAGGATTTCGCTCCCCGATTTCATTGAGTCGTATGAAATCTGTTTTAATTCGCTGATAAGATTATCCGATTCCGAAAGCTGCATACTCATTGTGAGGAGTTCCCGCTTATTGGAGTCGAGTTCATTGCTAAGGTTTTCCGCATTTTCATGGTTCTTTTCGCGCTGTTCCGACAGTTTCTCCTCCAATTCCATATTCCGCAGTTTCCTTCATAAGAGATAAGCACTTTTTTTAATCCTTGAACCTTCCCGAAAAGGCAATTGTCTTCTTCGTTATATTGCACAGAACCGGTATATCCTTTATATTTAAGTACCCCTATATTCAGCGAATTCTTTTGCCCCAGACGGAACGGCCGGTAGAGTCGAGGCCGGTGAAGAGTATGGTGTCGGTCTCGCGCTCCCAGTCATGGCCGTGGTGTATGATGAGGTCTGTTATTTTTTCGTTGCCGAGGGTGATGTCCATCAGCTGCGTCGCCGGGTTGAATTTCCATGTCGCAACTATGGTAGAGGTGGCAGAATTCGAGGAATCTGCATCAGTTGCAGCTGCAGAATTGGCAACAGCGGCGGAGGCTATTGCCTTTCCTCCGGCGAGGATTGTAATTGCAGATGGATTGTTCCATTCTCCGTCGAGGAGGTCGCCTTCGCCCCAGAGAATCTGTCCGGCCTCAAGGTTTCGCTCCGCACGCGGCTCCAGCACTCTTATTATCTCCCATTCCCCTTCGAGGTCTGCTTCAGTGAACTGTCTCGCCGGGAGAGCCGCGTATCTTTCGGGCGACACCACGGGCCATCCCTCCGGCGTGAAGAACACCTGGCGGACGTGGAGATCCATCATTCCGGCGTCTGTGGCAAGACGCCCCTGATGAGCCATGAAAATGTTGCCTTGTCCGTCGTCAAACACACCGCAGTGGGCAGTGCCGACCCATCCCGGATGATTCTCGAAGCGATAAGGGGCCGTGAGGATTGGGAAATTGTTGGTGGTGTCGGCAATCTCCTTCCCTTTGAAATCTATGAAAGGCCCTTCGGCCTTGTCGGCTCGACCCACGCGCACATTGTAGGTGGTCATCAGCGGGTCGTAGCTCTGGAAAAGGTAGTATTTACCGTTCTGTCTGTTTTGGTAAATTTCGGGGGCCTCAAGATTGTCTTTCCGCCAGTTGGCTCTTCGCGCCACGAGATGCCCCTGATCCCCCTTGTTCAAGGCAAGCCCTGTGGCAGGGTCGAGCTCGAGGCAGTATAGCCCGCCGAAATAAGATCCATAATGCATCCATTGCCGGCCTTCGGCATCAGTTGCCACAGAGGGGTCGATGGCATTCATTTTCGAGTCTTTGGAAGTCTTTACCACTTCTCCCGCCTGTCTCCACGGGCCTTGCGGAGAAGAGGCTGTGGCCATTCCGATGTAGGATGTATTCTTTCCGAAAGCCGACACGCAATAATAAAGCCTGTAGGAGCCGTTGCCGCAGTCCACAATATATGGCGCCCAAATGTTTGTTGCCCCTTCGCCGTTGGCATTTGCGTGAACCCACTCCACTGCCTCTGCCGGAATCTCAGGGAACACCCACCCGAGAAACTCCCAAT
This sequence comes from Muribaculaceae bacterium, assembly GCA_009775365.1. Classification (GTDB taxonomy): domain Bacteria; phylum Bacteroidota; class Bacteroidia; order Bacteroidales; family Muribaculaceae; genus Lepagella. Next base: position 566 of record VSPM01000070.1, on the reverse strand, counting down.
TCACGAGGTTTTTCGAGCGGCGCATCTGAATGAACCCGAGCGGCACATTTTTCTCGGCCGCCTCTTTACGGTTTTCGCGATATATAGCATCGGTGGAATACATATAATAATAGTCGCCTATCTTTCGGCACGAAGGGTCGTGCACATTATATGTGCCCCATTCTTTCCAATTGTCCATAGAGGATATGTGCCTGTAGTCGTCGGGCCAGGGGTTGGGCGAGGGTTGCGGGGAGAAATTGTCTGCCAAAGCCGGAGCCACGGAGAAGATGGCGGAGATGAGAGGGAGCAATAAGTTTTTCATTTGTCAGGTAGTTAAATGCAAGTGTTTTAAACTATGTCCAAAGTTAGCCATTCCTTGCAAAATCTACGGGGCAAAATGCTCCAAATAATGAGTAATAATGAGTTAGGAAGAGCGGCAAGGTGAATATTTGAGTAAAAATGGTGGAAATATCTTTACAATATTAATAAAAATTAGCAATGATTATAAAAAATATGTAAGCGTCCAAGTGCGGTGCACTGAACAATTATGGCGGTCAGAGCCCACTAATTGTTAAAAATTCATGTTG
>VSPM01000007.1 GCA_009775365.1 Muribaculaceae bacterium | reverse complement strand
TACATAATCATTGGTTTTGATTAAACTGTCGCGAAGGTAATACTTTTGGTCTATTTCGAACTTGGACGCTTACAAAAGAGCGGGGAGCGTTATTCTGGCCTTTGCCGCCATTTGAATCTGCGCCACCTTGGCGCAGCACCGGGTGAGCATAAGATTATTGAGCTTGACCGATATCGAGCTTGGATGCTTACCTACTCTTGCGACTGGCGGCGAGATATCGAAAGATGTTTCCAAAGAGGGTCCACTATTTTCATATCCTGATTTAGCAATAGTCCATCATCGCCACGGAATGAGAGGCGGACACGTTTTCCGGCATTACCAATTATTCCAACATTATAGAGGCTTCGCAATATGTCTGCCAGTTTGTGCTTATGGAAGTGGCAGAGTGGGCTATTCATAATCATCTGTTTTGATTCTACAGCCGCGAAGTTATGAATTTTGTCATCGAACTTGTACGCTTACGTTAAACAGAATTAATAAACGTCCAAAATTGTCTGGAAATGACCTCCCTCGAAAGATTCGACTTTATATATTCCCTGGCTTTTGCCCCCATTTCTTTCCTGCGGCCTTTATCTGAAAGCAGATTGAGCAGCACCGAGACCCATTCGTCAGGACTGTTAATTATCGCGATTTCATTGTCATGGATTGTCAAACCTTCAGCCCCGATTGTTGTTGTTGCCACACAGCATCCATAAGCCATGGCCTGAATAATTTTATTTTGGATGCCCGCGCCGGTGAGCATCGGGGCCACAACCAGTGTAGAGTCCCTGAAATAAGGCTCGACTGAATCCACGAAGCCCGTGACCACTACTCCATCCTGCCCGGAAAGACGCTGAACTCGCTCATCAGGATTAGCCCCGACGATAATAAACTTCAACTCCGGATATCGGGTTTTCAGAGAAGGGAATATTTTAGTCGAAAAGAAAGTGACGGCCACCACATTAGGCTCATAACTCATCTTTCCCACAAAGATAATACTGTTCTCATTTTCATGCAGAGCAATCGAGGCAGAATCCGGGATGTCCACCATATTCCCTACGGTATATATCACTTTTGGCATGAAAGAATATATTTATTGTCAATGTCAGATATTACAGCACAACTGTCAAACGACTCCAGACATTTTTGTTCATAAGCCTTGCAACGTTTGTAGTCAATCTCGTAAATTAATTTTTTCAGACCTTTCGCCTCATGTCGAGCCTTATCATAGTTCATAGAGATTGCATCCACGAAGTCAAGATACTTGGTTATGCCCCTCTTTTTTCTTACATATTCCGCCGTCCGGATGTTGTTGCAGAAGACCGCGTCATAGTTGCCGATTATCTCCTCGATCTTTCGGGCTGCTTTTTTATTATAGTAGTAGTTGACTTGCAGGGGTAGGCGGTTGAACATGGCTCTCAGTGTCTGGAGTATATGCGTGCGCCTGCTTATCTGGAATCTGAATATATTCTCAATGCCTTTTAAATGTCTTGAGATGTCCTCGTCAGTGCTATCCGGGGTCAGATATATTACATCGACCTTGAATCTCTCCTGTAGCAGTTCTAATTGCTGGACAGTCCTGATCTGGTCTCCTCCGATTACCGGGAATAAAGGTCTTGAGGAAATGAATAACATTTTTTTCATGATAATATATTTTAGATAGGCTCATAACTTATTAAGATCCAAATCCTTTGTTGTAGCAATTGTATTGCTGTTATTCCCTTGCGAAAATACCTCTGAATAATTTATTTATAGCAGAAGTCATATTTATGTCGTGGCGATATAATGGATATTTCTTGAAAATAAAATAAACAGCATATAGACATGCCAAAGTTCTACCCATTAACTTTTTAGTCATTATACCCCTGTCAAAGAAATACTCTGGGGTAAATCCATGAAACCATTGAGATTCACTTTCAATCATACGCCCTATGGTTATTGGAGCGAATATAATCTTGAGACCTTTTCTCAAACAATCGTATACAAATTTGTTTTCTTCTCCACCAGCTTTTGAAACGCCGCTACCTAAAGTTATATCAAACGAAATACCTTTATCAATAATTGACTTTCTTCTAAAAGCCAATTGCCAACTTGCGAGTTTTAATGCAGTCAAATAGTTTATTTTCCTTGTATTTTTAGGATATGCTTTACCTGCGTCTTTTATCTGAAATGCTATTATATCAGCATCTTCGTTATCTTTAAACGCATTTATAATTTTGTTGGCGTAATCATCGTCCAATATTTCGTCATCATCACAAATTAAACAAATATCTGACTCAGCAAAACGTAATGCCATATTTCGAGACTTTGAAAGTCCTCTCTCTGTAGTGTTAAATATTCTGACATTGTGATTTTTGCCGAATGAAAAACTCTCATTTCTATCGATATCACATTGATTTATAACCAATGCATCGGTTTTTATATTTGTACGAGTCACAAGGTTTTTAACATCGTGCGACATACAAGATATAAGCACTTCAATTTTAGAAGACATATCAAAATGGTTTTGTCAAACGATAAAATTTAGTATAATTATTGCCAAAAGTCATCACCTCACTAATTAAAAATTTAGCAAATATTGGTAATGAAATTAGATAGTATTTTTTTTGATACAAATTTGATTTCAGAGCAATCGAAAGAATTATTACATTAATAAAATTAGCCATTGCCAATATCCTCTTATCCATCACACCTGTCTCATATGGAATCACTGTCAGACATAAAGCCAATAATACCAATCCGGATAAATATCTTAACAAATAATGGACAATGACATTTTTATGATTATAAAAATGATATATCAATCCTAATGACAATATAAAATTACAAATCAAAGCGATATTGCTTAACATTGTAAACACGATATTTCTGGCGGCAAATTCTCCCTCGCTCTCTAAATACAGCAAAAGAAATGATGTTATAGGAAGATTTAAATTTATAATTAGACTAAATCCAAAAACGAAAGATATTCCCATTATAATGTATAACCATATGGCCTTCTTGTTTAATGGAATAAGGATGAACGTCAACATCAAAAGAAAAACGAATCCTGTCTTATGGAAAAAATAAGCTCCAATCAAGCATGGGATAGCGCAAATAATCTTTTTATTAATTAACAATATAACCCCCAATATAAAGACTGCCATCGCCAACGGTTGCCTGATCCAACAGATATGGCTTGCCATACATAAAAGAGTGTAATAACACAAAAAATACTTGGCTTCCATTTTAGCTTGCCAACAGACAAGCCATAAGATAATGGCAATGGAAGAGAACGACAGAAATCTAAATTCCGTTATCTCCCCTTTACAGACATCTGACAAATAAATCCAGAACGGCTCCATATGGATATTTGCAAACGGATTTGCATAAGACAAAGCCACACTGTCTATATATGGCTCATAGTCATCAGAGAAATATCCATAAGTCCCCAACATGACAAATACAATAAACCACAAAGCGACTATAGATCTGTTGGAGACTATTGAGAATTTGTGATTCACATAATACAACGCAAATATCTCAAACAGTAATAATATAAAATACATTCTACTATATCAAGAATTTTAAATCACCAGCCAATAAATGTGTTGAATATTCACTGTTTTGAATACCCATTCCTGTTAACCTTATTTACCACATTATTAAACCATTTTGTACGCCACAATTTTTGTATAATCCGATGTCCCCAAGCGCTTTGGTCAAAGCGGATTATTGCAGACCGCAAAAACGGATGAGACACAAAACGGGCAGACTTGTCAGTAGGGAAATATATCCTGTCCATCTTCATGTCAATTATTCTTTGATGTGCAGAATAATCTATTGACTGTTCTATTTCCGGTTCTCTCCTTATAATTTTATTCTCAATCAAAATTAGGTTCAACCAATCTATAATTGTCTCCACCGGATCATTCTCATCCCGAAAAAGAGTATTTGAAGTGTTTTGGCCATAAACACCTATAGCCTCATAATCATTCACATCAATGGCAATTGATGGGACGCCTTGTCGGTTACACAACATAATAGACCCGGCAGATCCCAAAGCGACATTCACTTTGCTAAACAATTGTCTTGGAATCGGCCATAAAAAACCCAAATCAAAAATATTTACATTCTCAATATTTTCAAATTTTGACAACAGACCTTGTTTAGCCCCATGAATTGGGGTGTCTCCTACAATTACAAAATTAAATTTTCGTTCCGGATTAGAATTGACAAACCTAACTATCGAATCAAATAAATAACCGATATATGGCTTGTCGAGTCTTCCTAAACTAAGAATAGTTGGTATACCATCTGGAATCTCAGAAACAATCGGATTGAAGCTGTCCGAAATATTGTTGGAAGAAGCACCTGCTGCTCTTAATACAAATTCATCTAAATTAAATTTATTTTTAAAAACATCGGCCAATACCTTTTGTTTAATGCAATACAACAGTTTCTGATTTGCCTTAAACTCCAAAAACTCATACATCTTGGGGGTTGGCTGAGATATAATCTCATCAATAATATACAAAATATGTTTCCCTTGAAAATTTGATGCGATATACTCTCCCCATGTTCCTAAAGCAAGGCAACAAGATTCCACAATCACATCCTGTGCATCATTTACAAATTTCCCAATCTGCTTTAAAACCTTTTTACGAGCAGACTCAGAGACATTACCCACACAAAACCTTAAATCCTGTATGTGATTTTGAGAATAGATTTTCAAATTGTCTATTTCGATATCACCACTTCTATAAAAGAAAACCAATGGAGTCCAACCCTGAGACTTTAGATATTCAATTTTTCTGGAAGTATATAATTGCATACCTCCGATATCACAAACACAATGCGTCAGAAAGATATAATATTTTCTTTCAACCATGCTTAATCGTTATGCTTTTATACATCTATATCTAAATAAAAATCCAAATTATTTATCTCGCAGCATTTCAGACAGTTCAGTCAGATTACCTTCAATAAACAATTGATAATGACCAATCAAATCACGAGAACGTTCTCTAATTCGACATGCCGGCGTACCCGCGTATATCCCCCATGGAGTAGTCGATTCTTTAAGAAAAGAATTAGCTCCAATTGCAGTTCCCTCCTCCAAAACAAGTCCTGGCATTATGATAGAAGAATCTCCAATTAGACAATGGCTTTTTATTTTAACCTCTGCAGAAATATGATGCTTCCTATATTTAGATGGAATGTATGTTCCAAACAAAGACTTTCCGCTGTAGTCATCTGTGCCACTATGTATGGATACCTTGGCGGCAAGCGTCACATCATCATCAATTGTTATACCAGCATACCCGTCTAAAAGGCAAAAGGAACATATTGTTACATTATTCCCTATTCTAACATTTCCATTGATAATACAAAAATCCTCAATTCTAACATTATCACCAATGGACATATTTTCATGTTTATAAATCGACGCAAGTTTACTGATTTTTACATTTTTTCCCACATGTAGAAAACCAATATTCGCCAATTCCTCTTCTGTATAGAAATTAGATCCTCCAATCATTGTATCAATTTTTTTAATTCAACATCCGTAATTCTGTTATAAATCAGGCTACAATTATCTTTTCCGATCACGTCCAATTCTTCATTAATCGAATCAATAATTCGGGCAACCTTGTCTATCGACTCAACGGGAATAAAACTCATTGCCACTTTAGAAACCCCATTGCCATTATCATTGTGCAAACAATTCACATCTTTCAGATAATCATATATCCAATAGCTTTCACAATTAACCGACAGATGTTTTTTTGACACAATCTCGCCATCATTCGCATAATGATTTAGCACCAAAAGAGGTATTTCTGATTTTTTTGGAGGCAACATGAAATTTCTGTCTTGAATCCCTCTGAATGCAAATTCAATCAGGAAATCCAAGTAGTTATATCCATATGCATACTTTGTATATTCAAATGACAATTCACCACTTAAACGAAATCCGGTCTCAAAAATAAAGAAATTCTCATTTTCATCAACAAAAGCAGAAATAGTTATATAGCCATTTCTAATATTCAAATATTTGAAGAATTTGTTAATTTCTTCGCCATGTTTTTCAACAAACCTCTGCTGTTTATAAGATGGAAAAATCCAAGCGGATTGTAGAATTTCATGTCCTTTATTGGGAGGACACATTAAAGTGTCATTAGAACCTAGTAAGAACACCTCACCATTGGATATAAGATAATACAAATCGAATTTTATACAGTGATCCATATATTTTTCGATAATAATTTTTCCAGATGGTGATGCATTGACAGCTTTTTCACACGCAACCAGCAGTTCCTCCTTTGTAAAAGCTACCGAAATGCCTATTGACCCGGCTCTGTCTACAGGCTTAACTATCACAGGTAAATTTTCAAAAGCATCAATTTCAGAGAATTCAGGTACAACAGGCAAATCAACTATCCTGCAAACATCTTTAAACTTAACCTTGTCTCTGGTAAAATCCAATTGTTCCATTGTTATGGGACAAGGTAAATTCAGTCTTTCACACAAAGCAATTTGACTTTCAACCCTAAATTCACTAAAGCCAGCAATAACACCATCAACCCCGCAATCATTGCACTTCGAAACCAAGGAATCAATATCGCTCCAACTTATATCCCAATATTCATCAGATATTTGTTTTGCAGGGCTTTTTGTCCTATCTGTATTATTATCTGTCACAATTGTGTATATTCCCAATTCGTGCGCACGTTTTACGATAAAACATTCTGTTACATTAGCGCCCAATATCAAAAGTCTTTTACCTTTAAATTGATTCATTATTCACAATTATTAAGTACTCTATTTACCCTTTATATTATCAATTATTCTGTTCATATCCTCTTCATTATACCTTTGGTCAATGGGGAGTGGCAAAACATCCGAAGCCAACATAAACTCCACAGTGTCTTTTCCACACAAGTCTTTCACATTTGGCCAATAGGTGGCGACAAACACCTTGTGGTCTATCAGTCGCTTTCTCAATTCCGGAGTCGTGGCCATATATGGATATACCATCGGACAGTTGAAACTATATTCAACCGGCAACGACAAGCGGTTATTGCCATTCAACGCCTCTGCAAGGATAGCATAATTGCGCCTCCTTTTTATCCTGACAGCTTCCATATCAACTGTGGAAAGAAGAACACTCGTCAAACTCGACATAGACTTTAGCGGCTCTTTACCCAAAAGTGCTGAATTAGCCCGAAAGTCGGCATAGCCTTCCCCTGCGCTTACATCAATACGTTTCAAAAGATGAGAACATCTGTCGGCTGAAAAATCAATCTCCAAATCCGTAAGCGACATACCCTGATCATACGCCACACCCCCGTCAGGCACCCCAAAAAATTTGCGCGGACTGTAAAAACTCTTTATATCCGGCAGTACTGGGGCATACCACGCCTGAGCGTTATCAATTATCAGCCTCTCTCCGTATAACTCAGCTAATTTTATTATGTATAAGTCTTTTATGCCAAAATAATTGTTGACAATAATATACTCGCCATCATCAAGTTTGGGATATGATGTTAACTCAAAATTCAAATTGATATGGTAAAAACTATAGCCAATTCCAAGTCTATTCAATGGCTGTAAGACCACATCACAGGTATAGTATGGAAGCCACACTTTCTTCACTATGTCACCAAGAGACCTAAGTATGTATTCAAGCGCATGACGCCCCGAATTTACCAAACAGCCGTCTGAATGAAGGAACCGGTCTCTTTTCTCCGGAAGTTCAAGTTCGAAATAACCACCAATTTCCTTCATTGCAACCTTATTATTATCAGTTCATCGAGTCTTTGCTGCATAGAATTCATCGACTCCGCATCAGGGAATCGCATAAATATTATTCCAAGCGCTTTTCCGGCACCATCGAAAGCCTCCACCTTGTCCCCCGGATTCCTGTAGATTACCTTGCGGTAGACATAAGGTTCGATTTCCTCTGAAAACTCCACACCTGAAAAAACACCATTCTTATGGCTGTGCAGCACATAGGTCATGTAACAGTCCTTCGGCTCCACTGGATTCAGATTCACTGGCTCACCCATTGCTGCAAGTATGTTTGCCTTTATAAGGTCAACACCGAATGCATCCGACAATTGAATTGGAATCATATTCCCTCCTGCGCGTGGACCCAGTTCAAGGAAGTGGGGTACATCGTTCTTGTCTATCAGAAGCTCTATGTTCAATTCTCCATTTCTAATATCAAGTGCGGCAATCACTTTCTGTAGTTCCAAATGTAATGCATTCCTTTGCCTGTCATTAAGTCCGTTCGGTTTTTTCTCCCCTACCGGTATAAGGCTTTTCCCTTCTTCTTCACGAAGGGCTGCCATATCTCCATAGAGCGTAATACTACCATTCTCAACGAAAATATCTCCGCCGATTACATCCGGGAATCCTCTTTGGATGAACTCTTCAGCAATGATTATTTTATTGCGCGAGTATTCGTCCGCATGACGAATAGCGGCTTCAATTTTGTCGACACTTTCAAGAAAAGTGACTCCTTTGGAGCCGGAGGAGTCGGTGGGCTTTACCACAATTGGGAATTTCAAGTCACTGAGTCCGTTCAAGACATTATCTATTGGAGTGTCGGGTGAGAATGTAAATGTCTTTGGACAGGGGAAGCCATTATCCTGTAGGAATTTACGGAACTTGTGTTTCACGCCGAGTATTTCCACCGAATTAGCAGGGTTTGTGGGCAGTCCGAGCCTTTCTGACACTATTGCAGCAGGCAAAGCTGCGGGGTCGGACGCATAAGCGAGTATCCCGGAGACACCTTCCTGCTTGGCAATCCTATAGACCGTCTCAACATCCGTGGTGCTTTCCTGATACCACTTGTCTGCCTCATGACGCCCCGGATTATCCTGCAGATAGTCTATGAGTATAGCCTCATAGCCCATCTCCTTGGCCGTCTTTATTGCCGGGACCTGTTGGGCTGACCCTCCAAGCATCAGTATTTTCTTCTTTATGCTCATTTCTTTTTGAAGAATTTGAGTACGCGGTCGATGTCGGAGTCGGAGAGCTCGTGGTGCATCGGGAGGCAGAGGACTGTGTCGGCGAGCCTGTACGCCTCGGGGAGGTTCTCGCGTGTGGCGGAGGGGAGGCCGCGATAGGTGGAGAACTCGCTGATGAGCGGGAAGAAGTATCTGCGGCCGAGCACGCTGGCCTCCCGCATCTCGAAGTACAGCTCGTCGCGTGTCCTGCCGAATTTCTCAGAGTCGATGAATACCGGGAAGTATGAGTAGTTGTGGCGCACTCCGGGCATGTCGTCGAAGAATGTCACGCCCTCGACATCGCGGAGGGCATCGCGGTATCTTTTCGCCACCTTGCGCCTCGCCTCGATTGCGGCGTCCACCTGACGGAGGTTCAGTATGCCGTAGGCCGCGCGCACCTCGTCCATCTTGGAGTTGATGCCGGGTGCCACTACGGTAGTCTCGTTGGCGAAGCCGAAGTTCTTGAGGTAGTCTATGCGCTTCTTGGTCTGCTCGTCCTTCATCACCATCGCGCCCCCCTCGATGGTGTTGTATACCTTTGTTGCGTGGAACGATAGCGTCGACATGTCGCCGGCGTTGAGTATCGACTCCCCGTCAACCTCCACCCCGAACGCGTGCGCGGCGTCATAAATGACCTTCAGGCCGTACTTGTCGGCAATCTCCTGGATCGCCTTCGTGTCGCAGGGCTTGCCGTAGCAGTGCACCGGCATGATCGCCGTTGTCTTGGGCGTTATCGCCGCCTCGATCTTATCGGGGTCGAGGCTGCAGTTTGCCGGGTCAACGTCCACGAACACCGGCTTGATGCCGTTCCACCACAGGGAGTGTGTCGTGGCCACGAAGCTGTAGGGGGTCGTTATCACCTCGCCTGTGATGCGAAGGGCCTGGAGTGCGGTTATGAGCGGGAGCGTGCCGTTGGTGAACAGGCTTATGTAAGGCACCTTGAGGTATTCGGCAAGCTCTTTTTCAAGCTGTCTGTGGAACTGCCCGTTGTTGGTTATCCACTTGCTGTCCCAGATCTCCTTCAAGAGCCCTTGGAACTCGTCGAGGCCCGGCAGGAGCGGGGAAGTTACTGTTATCTGCTTTTCGTTGCTCATTTTGTATAATGCGTGGTGCATGGTTCACAGTGCGCGCCCATGTCTCCCCGCCGTTGATATGCGGGAATGCATGGCTTCGCAAAATGAAATGCAGGTTTAAAATATCTTTGTTATTATTTTCTGCGGATTATAGACATGAGCTCCGCGAACTCTTTGAATCGCAATAGTCTTGCAATGGCCGAATATATGGCCGCGCCTTCGATGACGCCGGCGGCGAGCGCGAGTCCCGGATGCATCGGGATGAACGTCACGGTGGCATGCACGGCCGCCCCGGCCGCCATGCTGAGCGCAAGGGAGGGGAGGAGGTCGCGCATCTGCGCAAGAAAGCCGAGGTGTATTAGCCTGCCAGTGTAATGCGTGTTTATCACAAGCGAGATGATAGAGTTGGCCAGCATTCCCCAGCACATAGGCAGCAGCCCCATGGGGAGGGTTATGCAGAGCATGGCCACTCCGAGGGCCTTCTTGATTATCTCAAGTCTCAGGAACAGGTCGCTCCGGCCTTTGACCTGCAGCAGGTTGAGGTTTATTGCATGCACGGGATACCACATTCCTGCAAAGCATAAGGGGACAAGAAGCGTGGCCGCGGACAGCCATTTTTCCGTAAGGAATGTTATTACCAGAGGCCTTGCCACTGCCGCCAGCCCCATTAGGAGGGGAAATATCACAAAGGCGGAGACCTTCAGCAGCCTCCTGTATACGTCGGCGAGCCGGGTGTCGTCGTCCTGGATTGTGCAGAGCACCGGGTATGACACCCTCTGAAAAATCCCTGTTATGTTTGATGACGCGAAGTCGCTGAACTGGTGGGCCCGCGTGTAGTATCCGAGGTCTGACGCCTTGAACACCTTGCCGATGACGATAAGGTACATGTTTCGGTACAGCGTGTCGATGAGCCCGGATGCGAGCAGCTTAGACCCGAAAGAGAACAGCTCCCGGAATGATTTCCAGGAGTATGCCCATATTGGCTTCCAATGAGAGAATACCCACAGGAAAAGCGTCACGAGGGCGAGGTTTACGACCTGTTGCGTAACAATGGCCCAGACTCCGAACCCCGTGTAGGCCATGGTCACGCCAGCCGCCCCGGACACGACGGCCCCTATGAGCGTGGCCTTTGCCTGCGTCTTGAAGTCGAGCCTCACGGTCAGGAGCGCCCTCTGCACCACTGCGAGCGAGTTGAACACTATGCACAGCCCGATCGCGCGAGTGACCGGGGTCAGCTGCGGCTCTCCGTAGAAATCCGATATTATGGGGGCGCACAGGAAAAGGATGGTGTAAAGCGCCGCCCCGACGGCGATGTTGAAGTAGAACACCGTGGAGTTGTCGGTCTCCGTGCGGTCCTGCTTGCGTATTAGCGCCTGCGAGAACCCGCTGTCGATCAGCGACTGCGAGACCGCCACGAAAATGGTGATCATCCCGACCAGCCCGTAGTCCTCCGGGGTCAGCATCCTGGCCATTATTATCATGACCACGAACATTATCCCCTGCACCGAGAACCTCTCCACGGAGCTCCAGAGGGTCCCCTTCACCGTCTTGCTTTTAAGCGACTCAGCCATCCTGTGTCATGTAGCCTGCTTCAATGCTCCGCACGCACGGCGTGCGGAGCATTGGTCAGCGGTTTTTGTACATGTCGTCGTAGTATCGCTCGTAGTCGCCGGAGGTGATGCTGTCCATCCACTCCTGGTTGTCGAGGTACCAGCGGACTGTCTTCTCTATACCCTCCTCGAACTGCAGGCTTGGCTCCCATCCCAGTTCGGCCTGGAGCTTGCGCGAGTCGATCGCGTAGCGCATGTCGTGGCCGAGTCGGTCGGAGACATAGGTTATGAGATGGTCGGAATGCCCCTCCGGGTTCCCGAGCATCCTGTCAACAGTCTTGATTATGACCTTTATGAGGTCGATGTTCTTCCACTCGTTGAATCCCCCGATGTTGTAGGTGTCGGCCACTTTCCCTTCATGGAATATGAGGTCTATTGCCCGTGCGTGGTCCTCCACGAACAGCCAGTCGCGCACGTTCTCCCCCTTGCCGTACACGGGCAGCGGCTTTCCGTGGCGTATATTGTTTATGAACAGCGGGATTAGCTTCTCCGGGAACTGGTATGGGCCGTAGTTGTTCGAGCAGTTTGTCACGATAACCGGCATGCCGTATGTGTCGTGGTATGAGCGGACGAAATGGTCTGACGATGCCTTCGACGCCGAGTAGGGTGAATGCGGGTTGTATTTCGTTGTCTCGAGGAAGAACTCGGTTCCGAACGCCATGTGCTCCCCGGCCGAGGCCTTCGTCGTGAACGGCGCGGGCGTGCCCTCGGTGTGCGTCAGCTCAAGCGCCCCGTACACCTCGTCGGTGGAGATGTGGTAGAACATCTTCCCGTCGTATTTCTCCGGGAGGCTTTCCCAGTATTCCTTAGCGGCCTGCAGCAGCGCGAGAGTTCCCATCACGTTGGTGCGCGCGAAAGTGAACGGGTCCTTTATCGACCGGTCCACATGGCTCTCGGCGGCGAGGTGTATTATCCCGTCGATCTCGTATTCCCGGATTACGCGTCGCATCTCTTCGAGGTCAGCGATGTCGGCGCGCACGAAAGTATAGTTCGGTTTCTCCTCGATGTCTCGGAGGTTGGCAAGGTTGCCGGCGTATGTGAGCTTGTCGAGGTTGACAATTCGGTAATCGGGATATTTGTTTACGAATAGGCGTGCCACATGGCTCCCGATAAAGCCTGCGCCCCCTGTTATGAGTATATTACGCTTCATTCTGTTCCTGTTTATGGCCGCGCTCCTTCATCTCGTCAATCACGCTGAGGAGGTACTGCCCGTACTGGTTCTTTATCATTGGCGCGGCGAGCTCCCTCATCTTCTGCTCCGAGATCCATCCGTGCCGGAATGCGATCCCCTCGAGGCACGCCACCTTCAGCCCCTGCCTCTTCTCGATTGTCTCTATATAGTTTGACGCGTCGGCGAGGGAGTCGTGCGTGCCTGTGTCGAGCCAGGTGAACCCGCGCCCGAGCAGCTGAATCCTCAGCCTTCCCTCTTTAAGGTACTCCTGGTTCAGTGTCGTGATCTCCAGCTCCCCTCTTGCGGAAGGCTTTATGAGTGCCGCCTTCTCTACCACGCTGTTTGGATAGAAGTACAGCCCCACGACCGCGTGGTTTGATTTCGGGCGCTCCGGCTTCTCCTCGATCGATATGCAGTTGCCCTCGCTGTCGAACTCGGCCACGCCGTACCTCTCGGGGTCGTTCACCCTGTATCCGAAGACGGTTGCCTTGTTGTTGAATGTTGCGTCCTGCACAGCCTGCCTCAGCTTTGGGATGAAGTAGCTTCCGTGGAATATGTTGTCTCCGAGCACGAGGCATGCGGAGTCGTCGCCTATGAACTCCCTGCCGATTATGAACGCCTGCGCGAGTCCGTCGGGAGATGGCTGCTCGGCGTATGAGAACCTCACTCCATAGTCGGAGCCGTCGCCGAGAAGGCGCCTGAAGCCGGGGAGGTCCTGCGGCGTTGAGATGATTAGAATGTCGCGTATCCCCGCCAGCATGAGGGTGGAGATGGGGTAGTAGACCATCGGCTTGTCATAGATCGGGAGCAGCTGCTTCGACACGCCCTTCGTGATAGGGTAAAGACGGGTGCCTGATCCGCCGGCGAGAACTATGCCTTTCATATTTATTCTTGTTATTGCGGTTTTATTGATATTGAATAGGATAATCTGTGTAATTTTGGAGATAACGACGGGGTCGTTGCACTGAGGATCATATGAATGCATCTGGAGTCAGTTGACAAACATATGATTGGAGTGGTGTATCTGTTTACTGGAGATTATTCTTATTTGTAGATTTCCAGTAACGCTTTTTTTATAGTAATTGAGATAAATAAGCGTTGAACGATAATGGATCAGAGGGTGGAGAGGCGAGATTTGAGGAGGGCGGGGTCGGGGGTGTAGGCGTGGAGGTTTTCTTGGAGGAGGAAGTCGGCGATGGCTCGCGCTTCTGCCCGGGGATGACGGGAGAGGGGTGTACGGGCGAGGCTTTCTTTTACCCAGCGGGAGAGCACGTCGGCATACCATGTGCGTAGACGCGGGGGCACGGCTCTCGGGTTGTCAGCAAGCCGGCTGCGCATCCATCGCATGATGGGGAGTTTGTCTGCTTTTTGACCCTTTGCGATGAGGAGGAGTGTGTGTTCGTGCCATTTGTTGATGAATTCGGGAGAGGGTGGCACGGAGTATGCTATGTGGTGGAGAGGCGTGTAGAGGGAGAGCAGGCGCAGAATGGCGTCGGCTGCGAGGATGGGGAGCTGTTGCTCGGCGAGTGTCAGCCATTGGCGTGCCTGCAGGCGTGTGGCCGACGGTATTGCGGAGGAGGCTCGGGCGCGTGAGAGTATGGCCGCAGCCAGAGAGAGTGATGTTTGGAGTGAGGTGGCTGCGGGGATTGCATCGGTGTGCATGTCTTGTCTCGCGGCGGCTAAGTGGGTTTGCATGTTTAGAGGAGGGTGATAAATTCGGGGTCAACTTCCACGGCTGCTGTCAGGAATCCGGGAATCTCGACGATGAGGCGTTTTTTTCGTGACCCTCTGATGAAGAGGAGGTTTCCTTCGTAGCCGTTGAGGGGGCCTCCAATGATTTTCACTTTTTTGCCTATCATTGAGGGGTGAATCTCGTCGGGGGAGTAGTATTGTGTGTCGTGAGACCGGCCTACTGCGAGCATGAATCGCTGCATGTCGGCTTCGGGCACTGTGATGGGTGTGGCTTGAACGCCTTTCTTGAATCGGTATTGGAGTGTGGGGATGTTGTTGACTTCCGGGTCGAGTTTGTCCCTTTGGGAACGAACGAAGAGAAGGTCGGCGATTACGGGGATTTGAGTTTTCTGAGGCTTCCCTTTTATTTGTTTCACGACCCAGTGTAGCGGTGTGAACACGTCAAATCCGGCTTCTGCGAGGCGGGAGTATGCGCGTGTGTGGGCGTTGGGCCTGCAGAGGTCGCGCATGGCGAACCATTGGTCGGTTTTGGAGGTGTCCTGACCGGTCATTGTGTATGGTCGGGTTAGGATATAGACAATGTTTTGAGTCCTGCAAGATTTTGCATTTTGCAAGTTATCAAGCAGTTGTGGCGGCTGGCGGTTCGAGTGGCTGTGAATCGGCAAGCCGAGGATTGTCTATTTTGGGAGTCTTCAATCATTGGTTTGATTGCTTGAAAGGCAATGTGACTCTTGGTAAGAGATACTTAAATTTGTCGCAAAGTTAATCAAATATATTCAATTGTGCAACATAGGCCCGGATATTTGTGGTTAACACTGAGTTAAAATGGATTAATCATTATCAATATTGCCTTTAAAGGAGGCGATTAAATTCCGCGTGTTATAAAAATGCTTATTGCCTATAATTCTATCATATTAACTATCAAATAATTAAAACATCATGCAATCTCTTACCAAGAGTGCATTAGATATTAATTGCTTTTATTTAGCAAAAGAAGGAGCCGATTTCAAAAAAATCGGCTCCTTCTTTTGAGGGCTTTTAAGGGGGGTAATGTGGGATTTTACCGGGGCGTTGGCTATTGCCGGCTTTTGCTTTTGGGGGCTTGGGCTATTTGCGCTTTGGGTTTAGGATTTGAGGTAGTCGTATTGCTCTTTGATTGTGCGGGTGTAGCGGGTGTAGTCGGAGGAGTCGGCGGAGAGGATGTTCTTTTTGATGTCGGCGAATTCGCCTGTGAGGGATTCGTCTATGTAGCCGGTCTGGCAGAGGGCTTCAATCTCCGAGAGGAGTTCCGGGGTCTTGAGGTCTTGCAGGGAAGATATGAGGAGTGAAGCGAAAGTGGAGTCGCAGGCGTTGCGTTCGGGAAGGCGTTCTGGAAGTGATTTTAGAAGGCGGCGGAAGATTTCGATCACTTCGGCGCGTTTTTCCGGATATTTTAGTGCTATTAATGAGAGGGCTTCAGGAGCGATGGTGCGGAAGAAGGTGAAATATCCCGGTTCGTAGAGGTATTTTTCTATTGCCTGGAGGTTGTTTTTGCCTGTTTCGGCAAGGGCCGGGGCAATGAAGTCGCAGGCAATGTCGCCGAGGTGGGCGTCGTAGAACGCTTCGTTCTGCCTCATGATTTCGAGCACGGCGTCAAGCCCGACTATGCTTTTGATCTCGGTGAGGAGCAGGAGCGAGTGTATGATTGAGCTTTCTTCGGTCTCTTCGATTAAGCCTGAGTCGATGTCGGGGTATGTGCGCCCGATTTCAAACATGATTATGTCTTTTAGATCGGATGCGGCTTCGTAGGGAGGGAGCGCGAGGATGCGGTCAATCACGGGCTGGGGCAGGGCGCTGAAGTTGTCGGGGTTCAGGAGCTCACTTGCCATGAATTGATTTTTGATGGAGAGCGATGCGGGGTATGGCGGGCGGACGTAGGAGTATTCTTCATCGGGGAATTCGTCGGGGTCGTAGCCGGATTCGATGTCGTCGTAGCTTAGGATGCAATCGAATCTGTCGCCGAGGCGTTTTGAGAGCTTAGAAGCCATCAGGGATTCGCGGCTTCCGGGGCGAGCCATGAGGAAGTATTTGCCGTTTTTGCCGAATTCGATGTCGATGAATGGTATCCGGTCGGAGTCTTCATCGAGCACGCCTTTCCATGTCCAGTAGGCATCGTGGGGCTCAATATCAGCCTCGCCGGCAAATTCTACGGCTCCGTAGATGATGTTGTGGACTGTGGGATAGTCGATTTCGACGAGGTCGAAAGAATTGTCGAGTATTTCTTCGAATGTTCCGACCGACATGTTGACGTCGCCGAAAGCGTCTTTCACTCCCATGCACCATGTGTCGACTAAGAAGTTGGCGACACACAGTTTTCCGTTGCCCCTTTTACGGGCTATTATGATTTGTGCTTCACCGACTTCTTCCCAGTTGGATGTTATGTAGCACTTATATATAGGAGTCGTGTTGGCTTTTTCAGCCAGGAATTTCTTAGGAGAGATGGGCTGTGAGGATTGTTTGCTTTTCTTTTTAGCCATGATAGTTTTGAAATTTTTTCCAAAGTTATGAATAAATTGGCTAATTGTATAAATCTTTGGAGATTTTATTTGGCCGGCAGGATATTTTTTTGTAATTTTGCATTCGCTAATTCCGCCAAGGCTCGAAAAGAGAGGGTTTGAGACCTTCCGCCCAACGGATTAATTGAATTTCAATTATAAATATAGTAATGTACGCTATTGTAGAAATCAAAGGACAGCAGTTTAAGGCTGAAGAAGGAAAATTCCTTTATGTCCACCACCTCGGCGAAGACCTTAAAGAGGGTGACGCAGTTGCATTCGACAAGGTTCTTCTTATAGAAGCCGACGGCGACGTTAAGGTCGGCGCGCCTGCCGTAGAAGGTGCGAAAGTGAATTGTGAAGTATTGGTTCCTCTCGTGAAGGGAGAGAAGGTGATTGTGTTCAAGAAGAAGCGCCGCAAGGGTTATCGCAGGAAGAACGGCCATCGCCAGCAGTTCACAAAAGTGATGGTAAAATCTATTGAAAAGTAAAAAAACAACTCATCAGATATGGCACATAAAAAAGGTGTCGGCAGTTCGAAGAACGGCCGCGAATCAGAAAGTAAACGACTTGGTGTGAAAATCTTCGGTGGGTCTAAGTGCAAGGCCGGCAATATTATCAAGCGCCAGCGTGGCACACAGCATCACCCGGGCCTGAATGTGGGAATGGGTAAGGATCACACTATTTTCGCACTTATTGACGGTGTTGTGGTTTTCACAACCGGCAAGGAGGGGAGAAAGTTTATAAATGTAGAGCCTCATCAGAATTAATTTTAGGATTCTGAATTGAATAAAAGGGCGGGCGCGATTTTTTCGCGCCCGCTTTTTTTGGGGGGCGCTGGCTTTTGCTTTTGGCTTTTGCTTCCGTTTCTGCTTTTGGGTTTGGCTGGCGGGCAGGGGTCAGCAGGAGTGGGGGGAGTAGCGGTAGGCTTGGTAGGAGATGCGCTTTGCTTTTTGGTGGCGGCGGCGCCGGCTGGCGTGGAGGATGAGGGCTTTGCGGATGAGGAAGTCGGCAGAGTATTTGCCGGAACCGAGAATGAGGAATGTGGCTGAGGCCAGTGTGAGTGTGAGGGTGTGGGGCGTGAAGATGCCGGCGGCAATGGATTGGCCTGCCATTATTGCGAATGTGGCTATGGATGCAGCCATGGCGAAACGTGTGAACAGGCCGAGCGCAAGCATGGCGCCGATTGCAATTTGTGATATGGCGTAGGCGGATGGCGGGAACGGTGTTTCGGGTGGATTTATTTCTCCTATGGTTATGAATGAGCCGTACACAATCAGGATTGAGGCGAATGCGAGCCGCAGGAATAGAAGGGCAGCGCCGATGCGGCCGGATCTGGGGGCGGCAGAGGCGAAGATAAAGTCAAGTGTGTTTTTTCTCCCGGATTTTGAGTAGGGCCGTGATATTATTTTCTTTCTCAGGAACTGAGTGGCCATCTCAGGGTGCAGGGCGCCAAGAGTGGTTCGTCCCGGGTCGACGGATAGTGTGTCGGATGTGTTCATAGTGGCCATGGGTGTGAATGAATAATTGTGTTTTGTGTTGTGATTCCTGTCGAGATTGGAGAGAATGAGAGGAATTACAAAATGTGTAACGCTATAAGGGTCAATAAGGTTTGTACAAATGGGAGATTTTTTTTGGAGATTGCGTGAAAAGGTGTTATCTTTACGACATGAAGCCGCAGTGCCGGCCTTTTTTGGGCGGCGCTTGTGGCTCGAAGAAGAACACCGTCAAAAGAGTTATGAAACGGATAGGAAAGTTGTATTTTCGATATGGCACAATGGGCTCGGCCAAGACTGCGCTTCTGCTCACCACGGCTTATAATCTTGAGGAGCGCGGGATGGCGCATCTTTGTTTCAAGCCTGTGACAGACACGCGGGAGGCGCGTAATGTGATAAGGAGCCGTATAGGAATCGAGAGGGAGTGCCGTTGGATTTATCAGGACACTAACCTCTATGAGGAGATGTGGCGTATGCATGAGGAGGGTGGCATGGTGCCGGAATGTATCCTTGTTGACGAGGCGCAGTTTCTGACTCCCTCGCAGGTGGACCAGCTTGCGCAGGTGGCTGATGATTTCGGCTGCAATGTGATATGCTACGGTCTGAGGACTGATTTCCAGACACATCTTTTCGAGGGCTCGCGCAGGTTGTTTGAGATAGCCGATTCGATTGAGGAGGTGAAGTCTACTTGCACTTGCGGACGTAAAACGATAGTGAATGCGCGTATCGACAGCAAGGGAGACATTGTGACGGAAGGGGCTCAAGTGGAGATAGGGGGCAACGACAGGTATGTGGCAGTCTGCAGGAAATGCTGGCGGGAGTTCAGCCGTTAGATTCATGCAAGGCAATCTTTTTTGGAAGTGCGGATTTCAGGGATTTATCAGAAAGAATCTAATTTACAACCATTGAAAAATGCAAGATAATAAGAAGTGCGCAGAAATAATAGCGCTGATTAAGAGAGAAGTTGTGCCGGCACTTGGCTGCACAGAGCCTGCGGCAGTGTCGCTATGTGTGGCCAAGGCCACGGAGATGCTTGGATGCGTTCCTACGCGTCTTGATTTGCGACTGAGCGGCAATATGCTCAAGAATGCCATGGGCGTGGGTATTCCCGGCACGGGCATGATAGGACTGCCGATAGCAGTGGCTCTCGGTGCCCTTGTGGGGCGTTCGGAGTATGGACTCGAGGTGCTTAAAGATGTCACGCCGGATGCAGTGGAGAGGGGCAAAGAGTATATCTCAGAAGGAAAAATCTCGATAAAGCTTTGCGAGGATGCTCCGTCGAATCTTCATATAGAGGTGAAGGCGAGCGACGATGCCGGCAACGAGGCCACGGCTGTGATTTCGCGTGCGCACACTAATTTTGTGTATCTTGCTAAAAACGGTGAGGCCATATATAAGGAGGAGAGATGTGAAGCAGGCGGAGAGGAGCGGAGTAACTGCGACCCGAAGCTTGACATGGCCACTGTGTATGACTTCGCCATGACAACTCCGATTGAGGATTTAAGGTTTATTCTTGAGGCCAAGCGTCTTAACAAGGCCGCCGCCGAACTTGCCCTTCACAAGGATTACGGCCATTCGCTGGGCGCGACGATGATGAGCAAGGGCGCCTCACTTTTCGGGAATTCTCCTCTTGAGCATATCATCTGCTACACTTCTGCCGCATGCGACGCCCGCATGGGGGGAGCCCAGATTGCAGTGATGTCCAATTCCGGCAGCGGCAACCAGGGAATCTGTGCCACTATGCCTGTTGTGACCTATGCGGAAGACATTAACGCCGATGAGGAGCATCTGACAAGGGCTTTGACACTGAGCCATCTCACAAGCATCTATATTAAGCAGAGCCTCGGCAGGCTTTCAGCGCTTTGCGGATGCGTTGTGGCATCGACGGGAGCTTCTAGCGGACTGACTTACCTTATGGGCGGGAATTATGACCATGTGTGTGCGTCTGTCAAGAATATGATTGCCAATATCACGGGCATTATCTGCGACGGCGCCAAGCCGTCTTGCTCTCTGAAGATTTCGTCGGGCGTGTCGACTGCACTGATGTCGGCCATGCTTGCCATGAACGGCAGGTGTGTGACAGAGGCTGAAGGAATCATCTGCGACGATGTGGACCGCTCGATCCGCAATCTGACGTCGATAGGGCGAGAGGCGATGCAGGAGACCGACCGCCTTGTGCTTGACATCATGACCAGCAAGTGACGACGGCAAGTGCGGAAGCCTGTGAATGGTTAAGAAATTCCGTCTAATAACTTACGAAGAAAGCAGCCGGCTGAATTTCGACCTTATATGGCGCGGCAATTTTGCGCGGCTCGCTGCTCAGGTAATAGTAAAATGAATTTTGCGTGTCCCAGGAAGAGATTTCGGTTTTTCGGGTCTCTCCCGGGGGCACGTTGCATTTCAGGCTGGCTGTGCGCGAATGGAGCATTCTCCCTTTCATGTCGCGATAAGTGATTTTCAAGGATGCCCCTGTGATGGCAAGTGGAGATTCGTTGGTGATCAGGAATGATTCTTTTCTTGCATTCACCGGCTTGTCGTAGCCCGACAGACGGATTGAGGCGGGGTTGAAGTCTACGGTGTCGCCGGCGGAGATAACAATGGTGCATACGGAGTCGGCCGGGAGCCTGTGAGAGATATTGTCCGCATAGCCGGGGTCTTTCTTTGATGTTTTTGATGTTTTCTCAATTTTTAGCGACTGTTTTATTTTCTTGCCGGCAGATTGTTGATGCAGCAAGGCCAGGGGCGCAAGCAGGAGAAGGAGTCTGTATGCTTTCATTGAAGAGGGGGATTTATGTTGTGAACCGGAGAATGGCTACAGATAGCGCGGCTTGCGCTTTGAAGATCCGTTGCCGTCGTAGGATGGATATATTTTCACCATTCCCACCGGAGGATCGGAGTTTGGTGATGACTGCGACGAAGCTCCTATTCTCACGATTTTCCAAAACCCCGGAAGAAGGCGTGAGAGATTGAGGCTCAGCCGCAGTTTAAATGGAGATTTTTTGCGCTTTATAATCATAGTCTCACCGTCGGAAGATATTGAGGCAAGACATTCTCCGGGCTTTGAGAGTATACCGTTTTTCCGCTCTGTGAAGAGGGATATGGAAAACTCCGACTGTTTCGGCGACGCAGAAATAGTGCCTATCATGTCGCCGGGAGCGAGAGAGCAGTCGTCGGATTCCACTACTCGTATATTGTAGACAGGGAGGGATGAGCCGGAAATGGTCCGGGCTTTAAGCACAAGCACGGTTACATGGTCGTCGGGATAAATCCAGATTCCTTCGGGCGATTCGAGGGGAATGGCGTCGCATATGAGTCTGGCTTCGTCGATGTCATATGCAACTGATGACCGGCTGTAGTTTTTTTCGGAAGGCTTAGAGGCTGAAGCTGTCTTTGAATTGCCGGAGTGGAGAGCCGGGGCTGTCTCTCCATGAACGCATATGGCAGAAAAGAGAGCGCAGGCCAAGGCCGCGCCAGAAGCGAGCCAAAGCCTGCGGTGTGATTTATTGTCGGGAGGAGGTGTCATGCTGTGAAAGAATTGTCAAGGTTTTGTAGACCAGCTGTAGGAGAGTCCGAAACTCAGCACCTCACGCAGCATGAAATGTCGCCAGGAAGTGTTGGTGTCGGTGGAGGTGTCGTAGCGCAGATGCACATATATCTGGGTGGAGAGAAACCTGTTTATGTCGAAAGAGAACGTGTTTTCCCAGTCTGAAAGGAAATAATCGTAGTCAGAGAATAGGAAGACGCGGGTGCGGTATGAGATGTTGGGAGTCATCTTCCATGTCATGTTGAACTCGCCGTTGCTACCGGCCTCGCTTCTGCTTTTGCGGTGAGGGGCTATGTTGAACTGGGCATGGTCGATTTTGTCGGTGATGCATGTCTTGAGGTTGTAAGATATTGGCGAGACGGTGGCCGTGAGCTGGAGTGTCTTTTTTGAGTTCTCGAAAGAGTAGGCCATACCGAGACCTATGTTGAGGTCGCCGGGGGAGAGGAAGGATGCCTTCCGCTTCATGGAGTTTTGCTCATAGTTGCGGAGCATCTGCGTCTTAAACTGAAGGTTGAGTGAATAGAACCATTTACGGAACGCTTTGAGACCCGTGTTGAGGTTATATTGCAGCACGTCTTCAGATATGGAATAAGAATGCACTTCATCCTGAGGCGTGGAGTTGAGTCCAAGCTTATATGAGAGAGAGCTTTGGAAGAGGAGGTTTGGGTGGTAGACCTGGTTGAGATTCACATTCCAATAGAAATTGAACAGGAGAGCCAGATGGTTGTTGCCGCCTTGATACCAGTTTTTAGAGACATAAGCCTGCGAGAACTGAAGAGAGGAGCCCACGTTGTGGAGCCAGTGGCGCCGCTGCAGCTCTTCTTTAGGGAGCACGGCTTTTTCGGGGTCTACTTTCGGGAGGTTAAGGCGCTTTATGTATCCGGCGAAAGTTACGTCGTCTTCAAGCAAACGCGGAGGCACCGGGAGGTCCCAGTAGGAATAGTCGATTGAGGAAGGGTCGGTCACCATTGTAGAATACATGAAATCTTCCTGGATGCGGTAGGATGTGAGAGCATCGCGGAGCCATTTCGGCACAATGTCGGGAGAAAGAATCGACAGTTGCGGGGCGGGTTCAGGCTGTTGGGCGACGTTGCCTTCGGCAACAAAAATCACAGAGTCATTTGTCTCGCTCGAAGATGGCTGCCCGGGGGAATTTACGTTGGTTATTTCCGGCTCGGCATCATTGCTCACAGAGTCGTTGGTCATGACTTTCAGCCCCGGGAGGAATGTGGGGAGCTTTGAGTCAATGCCCTTTCGATGAAGGTGGCGATAGCCTAAAAACACCCAAGGGCCGAATGTTTTGTTGATAGGAGTAGGCTTGAAATCGGGGGCGCCGAGAGAGTCGATAATCTCGCTCACGCTTCTGACGCGAAAGAGGGCGGAATCAATGGCCGGAGCGGAGTTTTTTTCGGTTTCGGCCGGAACAATCTTAGATGCGATTGTTTTATGGCGCACTCGTTGTTTTGTCGATTTGGCCATCACGGCCCCCGGCACTAAAAGAGCTAATAAGGAAAGAATTGCAATCAGTGGAGTTGATTGTTTCATTCTGGGTATAAGTTTGGTAGTAAGACGGTATTATGGGAAAACTGATAAAAGCCATTTGCCCCGACAATAAAGATGCCGGAGCAGATGACTGTTATAATCATTTTGGCGAAGAGAGAAGAGAATCGTAGTCGGGAGAGTTGATGAGCCTTAAAGCCTCAAGGAAAATCGGGTCGTGGAGATTATAGACTTTGAAATAAGTGGCGTTGTCATAAATGTCGCGGCCAATCAATGCCTTTATGATCATTGCGAAGAGAGGAGCGCTTGCCTGAGATTGCTCTTCGTTGAAATCTACTCCCTCGGCTTTGGCCATTTCGTGGAGCCTTGCGAGCATTTCAGGGGTGACGTTGAATTTATCAACAAAATCAGAGTCGGTCTTATACGTCTTTTTAATCTCCTTGCGATGGTCGTCTACATATGCGATCACAAACCGGTTGATGAGGCCCTTTGCCACCACGTTGCGGTAGTATTTTGTGAACTCCGTTGTGTCGAGCGGCACAAACTTGTCGGGGTATATTCCACCTCCGCCATAGATTGGCCTGTGGAGCTTGAGGGTTTCGACTTTTAGGGAGTCGACGTGGCGTATGGAGTCTTCGTGCATCAGCTCACCACGGTTGAAGCGTTCGAGCATGTCCTCCTGATAAGCCTTCTGGTCACCCTTCCGGTATGGCTTCTGAATGTCGCGTCCGGTGGGTGTGTAATAATGTGCTACAGTGAGACGGATCATAGATCCGTCGGGGAATGGAATTGGCCGCTGCACAAGACCTTTGCCGAATGTTCTGCGCCCTACGATTAGCCCGCGGTCCCAATCCTGGATTGCTCCGGCGGTGATTTCAGAGGCAGAGGCCGAATACTGGTTTGCCATGACCACGAGCCTGCCGTCGGCAAACAGCGGCTTGAATCCCGAAGGGGATGTCTTGTTGTCCTGGCGAGAAGAGTTTGTTCCCTCAGTGTAGACGGCGAGTTTTCCCGGCTCAAGGAATTCGCCGAGCATATCTACGGCAGCATTGAGGTAGCCTCCGCCATTGTCTACAAGGTCAAGGATAAGGCGGTCCATCCCTTGCTTCTTGAGGTCGGTTAAGGCTTTTGCCACTTCCTTGGCCGTTTCGGCAGCGAAGCGGTTTATTCTTATGTAGCCGGTCTTGGGGTCTACCATATATGCCGCCTCAACACTATAGATGGGGATGTCAGCGCGAGTTATAGTGAAGTCGATTGTGTCGGGGCGCCCGTTTTGCTGGCGAAGCACCTTCACGTCTACGTCAGAGCCTTTCTTTCCTCGCAGCCTTTTCATGATCTGCGAGTTTTTCATCCCGACACCGGCAATGGCAGTGTCGTTGACAGCTATTATTCTGTCGCCGGCGAGAATGCCCACTCTTTCAGAAGGGCCTCCGCTCACGGTCTGAATCACGTATAGTGTGTCGCGGTTCATATTGAAAGTAATTCCAATGCCGCTGAAGTTGCCTGTGAGAGGCTCGTTGAGTTCGCGTGTCTCTTCCGGGTTGGAGTATTGGGAGTGAGGGTCGAGCCCTTCGAGCATCCCTTTTATGGCATCTTCCACGAGCTTCGACTCGTTGACGGTGTCAACATAGAACTGCGAAATGGCAGCCTCTGCCATTCTCAGTTTGTGGTTCTGATTGATTTGCGACTGAGCCATCATGATTCCGGAAGCAGCGCAGAGGGCTGCTGCCCCGAAAAATATCAATGATTTCTTCATAAGTTTTTACCTGTTATGATTCAAATTTGGCCGGCGGGATAGGGAACTCTCCGGCAATGTATTTTGAGACGTCGTAGCCATTGTGCATCAATTCCCTCACCATAGAGCTCGACACAAACGAAAATTGCGGCTCGCTGAGTAGAAACACTGTCTCCAGCTCGGCAATCTCACGGTTGGTGTCGGCCAGGTTGCGCTCATATTCAAAGTCGGAAATGCTTCTGACTCCTCTAAGAAGCGCGTCAGCCCCGCATTTTCGAGCCATGTCGACTGTAAGCCCCGCGAAAGATGTGACCTCCACGCGAGGGTTTCCGGCAAAGAGTGACGCAATGGCTTTCAGTCTCGACTCCACGGGCCATTCACCGGGCTTGTGCTCGTTGTAGCCTATCGCCACCACAATTTTGTCGAAGAGTTTCAGCCCTCGCTCTACAATAGAACGATGCCCGACCGTAAAAGGGTCGAAGCTTCCGGCAAAAAGAGCTGTCATATTTCTGAATCGTCCTCCACTACGAGATTATCAATGATGAAATTCTGGCGTTCCATAGTGTTTTTGCCCATATAGAATTCGAGAAGCTTGTCTACGGTGTCGTCTTTTTTCAGAGTCACCGGGTCGAGGCGCATGTCAGGTCCGATAAACTCGGCAAACTCCACGTCGTTGATTTCACCAAGACCCTTGAATCGTGTGATTTCTGCATTGTTGCCGAATTTAGCAATTGCAGCTTCGCGCTCCTCGTCGGTGTAGCAATAATATGTGTCGCGTTCTCCGGGGTCGTCGGTCTTGCTTTTCTTGCGTTTTTTTGTTTTGCTTCGGCGCGTAGCGTTTTTGTCGCGCACACGGAAGAGGGGAGTCTGGAGAATGAACACATGCCCTTTCTTCACCAGGTCGGGGAAGAACATCAGGAAGAACGTTATCACAAGGAGGCGTATGTGCATTCCATCGACATCGGCATCAGTGGCAATGATCACTTTGTTGTAGCGGAGCCCGTCGATTCCCTCTTCGATGTTGAGTGCGGCCTGCAGGAGATTGAACTCGTCGTTTTTGTAGACAATTTCCTGGGTCATGCCGTAAGAGTTGAGGGGCTTTCCTCGGAGCGAGAACACCGCCTGTGTCTCGGCGTTTCGCACTTTTGTGATAGTGCCCGAAGCCGAGTCACCCTCTGTGATGAATATTGAAGAGAGCTCGCGTCGGTCTTCTGTTTTTGCGTTCTGCTTCACAGTGTCGTTGTAGTGAATGCGGCAGTCGCGCAGCTTGCGGTTGTGTAGGCTCACTTTCTTCGCCTTTTCGCGTGCGAGTTTGGCCACTCCGGCCATGGCCTTTCTCTCTTTTTCGCTCGAAGCAATTTTCTTCATCATCGAGTCGGCCACGTCGGGATGCTTGTGGAGATAGTCGTCGAGCTCCTTCTTCAGGAAGTCGCCTATGAACTTGTTGACTGTGACGGTGCTGCCCGGGGCGATCTCCTTGCTTCCGAGCTTTGTCTTGGTCTGGCTCTCAAACACCGGCTCCTGTATTCTTACGCTCACAGCGGCCACCATGCCGTTGCGAATGTCGGAATATTCATACCCTTTACCCGAGAATTCTTTAATTGTGCGGCTCACATGCTCCTTGAAAGCGGAAAGGTGGGTGCCTCCCTGGGTGGTGTGCTGTCCGTTGACGAAGGAATAGTATTCCTCGCCATATTGGTCGGTGTGCGTAAGCACCACTTCAATGTCGTCGCCCTGCAGATGTATGATAGGGTAGAGCGGCTCAGATGTCATGTTCTCCTTGAGCAGGTCGAGAAGTCCGTGGCGCGAGAGGTATCTTTTTCCGTTGAAGAAAATCTGAAGGCCTGCGTTGAGGTAGGTGTAGTTGTTGACCATTGTCTCAACAAAGTCCAGACGGAACTTGTAGTCACGGAAAAGAGTGTTGTCGGGAAGGAACTGCACCATAGTCCCGTTAGGCTCTCGGGTGTCGGTGGGTGGAGTATGGGTCACGACGTTCCCTTTTTCAAAATCTACGCACACTCTTTTTCCGTCGCGCACGCTTGCCACATGGCAGTATGTGGAGAGTGCGTTTACGGCTTTAAGGCCGACACCGTTAAGGCCGACGGATTTTTTGAAGTTCTTGTCATCGAATTTTCCGCCGGTGTTGATTTCGGAGGCCACCTCCTTTACTTTTCCGAGCGGAATTCCTCGCCCGTAGTCGCGTATGGTTACTTCCCCTTCTTCGGTGAGTTTTATGTCGATTCTTTTTCCGGCGCCCATGTTGAACTCGTCGATGGAGTTGTCCACCACCTCTTTTATGAGTACATAAATGCCGTCTTCAGCATGGCTTCCGTCGCCAAGTTTTCCAATATACATGCCCGGTCGCCGGCGGATGTGCTCGTTCCAGTCGAGATGCTGTATAGAGCTGTCGTCATACGACCCCGGGATGGAATCGCTGATTATATTATCGGAGTCGGGAGAGTCGGGAAATGTGGCTGAATCATCGGCGGCACCGGAGGAAGCAGGTTCGTCATCGGTGGTGATGCCGTTAGAGTCAGAAGTGTTGTCAAAAGAATTCTCCACGCCGGAGAAGTCGTCGAATTGAAAAAGGTCGTTGTTGTCTGCCATAATTGTGCGGGCGATTATGCCCCACGCAAAGTTACAAAAAAATCATGAAATTGAGAAGCCTCATGTGTGACAAAAACGTGGAATCTCAGAAATCTTTCAAAATAAAATGATTTTATGTTTGTGTAGTGTATGGATATGAAAAAATATAAAAGAAAATAAGTTGTAATGTTTTTGAAAATAAGTTTATAATTTTTTGAAAATATTAATGAGTGTTATAAATGTTGATAGTTGTAAAACTATTTGTAATTTATTGGGTTTATATTGCTGAATGCGCATTTGTGTTATTAAAAAATAGATTTATATGGAAAAAGAAGAAAAAAGAAAAATTGTAAGTCCCGATGATGTCCGCAATGAAAAACTTGCCGGAGGAGGGATTACGATGGAAAAGAATGCTCCGTATCAATCTCCTACTCCAGGAGAGTTCCCAATCATTGCAGAATCTCCATTTGCAATGGATTTAATTAAGAATCCATCTCAAATGAAGATTTCAGCTGTAGACGAGATAATAGATTGTGGGTTCAATGTGGGAATGGAACTCGTTAATGATGAAACTTTGAATCGAATTTTGTCGCTTCTGTCAGAAAGTGCAAAGACATTCAAGTTTATGCCTGCAAGTTCTCATCTTCATGATGAAAGGTATGTGTCTTATTTGGCTAAATATAAGAATAACACAGGAATTGGAGGCTGGAATTTTAAAGATGAACCCAATTTTAATGAACTTGATGCGTTATACGAGCAATATAAGAAAATTCGTAATGTGGACCCAAGTCATCTTGTGTTTATAAATTTATTGGGAGGCGCATCAGAAGCGGGAACTAATAATCTCGAGTTTGCAGATTATCTGAATTATTTTCAGAATAAGTTTGCTCCGGGTTTGTGGTCTTATGACATATATCCTGTTAGAATAGACAAAAATGATGCTTTGTCTATTCAGTATAGACAGTTTTATCGTGATTTCCAGGCAGTTTCAAAAATATCAAAAGAAACTAAGAGGCCGTTCTGGGCGTTTGTCCAAAGTATGGCGTTTAGAAATAGTAGCAATTATGGTTGTCCCGCTCCCAAAGAAGAATATATGCGCTACGAAGCGTTTACCGCTTTGGCATATGGGGCGCAAGGTATCATATATTGGACTTATGCGCAACGAAGAAATCCATCGAGCGGAGTTGAGACATATTCGACGGCACTCATTGACATAAATGGGAACAAGACAGAATATTGGAATTATGCCAAGAATGTGAATTCAGAAATCAAAAAATTTGCAACAATCTTTTTAGGTTGTTCTCTGGTCAAATATGCGCATATTGGTGATTTAGGCCGAGATTTGTGGGATTTAATTCCGCCGACTTCTATTGCAAATTTTGGGCCTATTTTTAGAGCCAGTTCTGCTGATAAGGGCGCAGTGTTTACGATAGTTCATAATGAAGAAGTTGATTATGTTACACCGGATTTTGTCGTAATGGTTAATCATAGTCCTCTTGAAAGTTCTGTGATTGATCTATCATTTCTTTCTAATTATGAAGTTATGGATTTAACGGATTGTAAAGAATCAGATTTCTCTGATGCGATAAGAGTTGTATCTGGTAAAGGATATGTTCTTCCTGCTGGTGCATATAGAATATTTGCATTCTCAGAAAAATGATAAAAAGATTCTAATTTTTTAGACTGGATTAATTTATATTTTAAGAGATTTAGAGTAGTCAAATTATTATATTAGTTGCTCTAAATCTCTTATTTTTTATAATTGTTGGGAATTTACTTGTGTAGGATGTGAAAAATGAGTATATTAGCCGGAAAATTGGGAGGGTTCAGGCTTTCGCAGTTTGAGGTTGATTGAAGACGTTTTTTGGGAGGATATAATGATTGCTTTGCAAGAGGTGTAAAAATTCCAATAAGTAGATTTAGTCGGCCATATAATATGAATAATTTAACTTTTAATGAATTGACATGAGAAAACGTTTAGCTTTGGGTGTCGCTATTCTTGGAAGCGTTCTGGCTGCAAATGCCGAATTGCATAATGGTGACAGATTTAATGCCTCATATTGCGGAGAGGATTACAAGTTCTGGGTGATGTCGGAGAAGGATGCCTTAGTGGAAGTCTATTCTCTTGAATCTTATTATACTGAATATTATATCGGCACAACAATAAAACTGCCCGATTATGTGACGGATTCTGAAACCGGCAAAGAGTATAAGGTGGTAAGAATCGGCGCAGACCTTTTAGCGGGATATGACAAGATTACCGGTGTCGAGATTCCGTCGACTGTGACGGAGATTGAGGAGAGTGCGTTCAAAGGGTGCAAGAGTTTGAAGAGTGTAGACTTTGGCGATTCAATTGTCAAGATAGGGCAGGGTGCTTTCTACGGATGCGAGTCGCTTGAAATGATCAATCTTCCGGAGACAGTAGAGGAAATAGGGGCTTCGGCGTTTTACAACTGTGCATCTCTTACGGCTATCATAATTCCGGACTCTGTTACCGAGATAGCTGGCTCGGCCTTCGGTGATTGCCATTCGGTAAAGCCATTAGTTATAGGAAAATCAGTAAAAAATATAGAATCAGGCGCGTTTACATGGATGCAGGATGGCAGTTCCCAAAGTGCTGCCGGAATATATGAGGATTTATATATGCTTCCTGAAAATCCCCCAAAACTTGAAGATTCTTATATGGGTAGCAGCGGAAAAGCTTATTGTCCGGCAGAGTCTGTAGCGAAATACAATGGCTCCGGTGCATGGATGGCAGTTGGAACGTTTGAGGCTTTGCCGAATGTTTTCGCTGTGTTTTATAAGGAAAGGTTCATGGTTGAAGAGGGAGAAGAAGTGGAGTTGCTCTACAAGTCTTTCAACCCTGGCAATGTCGAAATTATATCTGAAGAATGGGCGCCGTTTAATGACAAGGCTGTGTCGGTGGAAAATGGCGTGGCAACCGGAATTAAGTCAGGAGAGGCCACTACCGTCACTTATAGAGTAAAAGATTCTGAGGGTGGCGTGTATGAGTCAGAATGCATTGTGGAGGTTATCGGAGTTTCCGGCATAGATTCTGTGGCAGATGACAGTTGTGAGATGGATGGGGTCTACACTGTGAGCGGTGTTAGAGCAGGCGATAACACAGAGAGCCTCGCCCCCGGATTATATATTGTAAAGAAGGGCGCGAAGGCAACAAAGATAATGGTTGGAAAGTAAAAAATGAATTTTATGTGGGGTTATTGTTTGTCGTGGATTATGCGGAGGTAGTCGTCGTAGGAGATGTAGCGGCCGCCCATGCTGAGGAGGTGCGGGGTTTCAAACTGGCAGTCGATTAACTTGCCGCCGTTTCTGGCGAGGGTTTGCGCAAGGTGAATCAGTGCCAGCTTGCTGGCGCTTGCCACTCTCGAAAACATGCTTTCTCCGAAGAACGCGCATCCGATGCACACTCCGTATAGCCCCCCTACGAGTTCTTCTCCTTGCCATACCTCCACACTCGCCGCAAAGCCTTGGCGGTGGAGCTCGGTGTAGGCTTCGGTTATGTCTTTGCCGAGCCATGCGCCTTCCATATCTATGCGGTATTTTCCACACTCTTGAATCACTCTTTCAAACGCTTCGTTGATGCTCAGGCGATAGCGTTTTTTGTTTATGAGTGTGCGCATAGAGTGAGATATGTGAATCTCTTCGGGGAAAATCACAAAGCGATGCATCGGGCAGTACCATAGCGGCTCGTCGTTGTCCCGAAAGGAGTACCAAGGGAAAATTCCATAACTGTATGCCAGCAGCAGGCGGTCTACCGAAAGGTCGCCACCCACGGCAAAGAGTCCGTCAGGGTTCCCGAGCCGGGGGTCGGGGAAAGAGATTTCATCGTCGAGTGCGAAAATCATTTGATTGAAGGTTTATTAGCTGTAGATACAATGAGGGAGTTGTCGGATAAGTCGACATTTGCAACGCCACCCTTCTTCAATTTGCCGAAAAGGATTTCGCGCATAAGAACAGGCTTGAGGCGGGAGGCTATCACCCTGTCGAGTTCGCGAGCCCCGTATTCCGGAGTGAACCCCTCTTTTAGAATAAACTCTTTTGCTTGCGTAGAGAGCGAAAGCATCACGTTCTTCATCTCTAACTGTCTCTGCAATTGGGAAATCTTTTTATCGAGTATGAGCGAAGCCATTTCCCTGCTCATGTCGTTGAAGACAACTGTGTCTGAAAGGCGGTTGAGAAATTCCGGCTTGAAAGTCTTTTTCACTTCGCGCATCATGGCGTCGCCTCTCGAGGCAGTGCTTCCGAATCCGATTTTTGCCATGGATGCGAATTGCGCGCCGGCATTGGAGGTCATGATAAGAATCACGTTGCGGAAGTCGGCACGGTTCCCCTTGTTGTCGGTGAGCCGGGCATAGTCCATCACCTGCAGCAGGATGTTGTAGATGTCGGAATGCGCCTTCTCTATTTCGTCGAGCAACAGCACGCAGTTCGGCGTTTTGCGAATGGCATCTGTGAGCAGACCGCCGTCTTCATATCCAACATATCCGGCCGGCGAGCCTATCAGTTTGGCCACAGCGTGTTTTTCGGTATATTCACTCATGTCAAAGCGAATGAGCTCGATAGATAGTTCCTTCGCAAGCACACGCGCCACCTCAGTCTTTCCCACACCTGTCGGGCCTACGAAAAGCAGAGAGGCAAGCGGCTTCGACTCGTCGGAGAGGCCGGCCTTGGCCATTTGCACAGCTTCAGTCACTTTGGATATGGCCTCATTCTGGCCGAAAATTTGAGAAGAGATACGGTTGGAAAGGGTTTTGAGAGCCTCGGTGTCGTCTGATTTCATGGCCACGGCTTCAACCTTGCAAGCCTTTGCTATGATTTCAGCTATAAGAGCCTTGTCGATGGTCTGGCGTTTCTGTGGGAGAGGGTGCATCTGTCTGTAAGCCCCCGCCTCGTCGATTATGTCGATTGCCTTGTCGGGGAGGAAGCGGTCGTTGATATGCTTTGCGCTGCCGCTCACGGCAAACTCCAGTGCGCTGTCGAGATAGTGCACGCCGTGAAAAGATTCATAATACCGTTTAAGTTGCTTTAGTATGTTGACAGACTGCTCTATAGTTGGCTCCGGGATGTCGATTTGGGTGAACCTGCGGACTATCCCCTTGCTTTTTGCAAAATAACGTTTATGCTCCTCATAAGTGGTGGAGCCGATGAACCTGATATTGCCGGCTTCAAGATATGGTTTGAGCATGTTTGAAGCGTCCATAGATCCGCTGTCGGTTGCGCCCGCTCCTACAAGGTTGTGGATTTCGTCGATATATACTATTGCGTTCTCAAGTTTCGACACGCCGTCCATTATCAGCTTAACTCTTTTTTCCAGTTCGCCACGATATTTTGTGCCGGCAAGAAGAGTACCCATGTCGAGACGGTATATTCGCGCCCCTTTCAGTTTGTCGGGCACCATTCCATTCTCAATAAGTTTTGCAAGCCCGTAGACCAATGCAGTCTTTCCCACTCCGGGCTCACCCACATGGAGAGGATTGTTCTTCTCTTTTCTGCATAGCACCCTTATGGTTTTCTCCAGCTCATCCTCGCGCCCTATGAGCGGGTTTCTGTTTTCGAGACTGTCGTTAATGCAGGTCACGAGAGAGGTCCAGTTCTGATGCTCGTCGGAAGGGAGGTCGTTGATGTCGTCGAATTCAGAAAAGAAAGGGTCCTGCCCTTGTGATTCGCCGCTGAGCATATTGTAGCAAACCATAAGCTCGCTTATGAATTCAGCCTCATCTCCGCAGATTGTTTCGTTGAGCGCCACTGATGCGAAAGATTCGCTTACGGCCAGCAGCCCTTTGACGATGTGGGTTATTTCTACAGAAGGCTTGCCCGAATAAATAGCAGCATCGTTAGCCGTGAGAAAGATCTGATTAAGCAGCATCGATGGGGCCGGCTCTGCATCGACCGACTCCGGCACTTTTTCAAATGATGATACATAGTCAGCCAGATTGTCGCCAAGGATTTTTACATTGCCGTCGATGATGCGTATGGCATTGCAAAATCTTTCCTGCTTCAGCAGCGACATGAGCAGATGCTCCGGCATTATGAACTCATGACGGAAACTTTTGGCCAGAGACAAGGCTCCGTCTACGACAGATGCCGCATATTTAGAGAAATTAATATTATAGTCCATAGAAAGCAGGAGTCATTATAATTGTTCAACAACAGTCAGGCACAAAGGGAATCCTTCTGCCCTGGCCATTTCGGTGGCTTTTCTTGCTTTCGACACGGCTATGTCGAAAATATATGTGCCCACAGCCGCTTTTCCGGATGTGTGAATCTCCAGCATGAGGCGTTCTGCTTCATTTTCAGTCTTGAAGAACACGTTTACAAGAATCATGACCACGAATTCCATTGTTGTGAAATCGTCGTTGTGCATGAAGACGGTAAACATACGGGGCTTGTATATGCCTGTGTGCAGTCTTTCGATAACTGCTGATTGCTCTTTTGCCATGATGCAAAAGTAGTAAAAAATAATCAGAAATAAGGCTCGGGAGATTAGAAATTGAGCGCGGGCAACATGATTCAGGCAACTATTGGCTGTATTGCAGATATAGTTGCCTGAATGTAATGAGACGCGTCATCAGTTTTTAGCTCTTTATGCCCTTTATGCCACAAGCACAGTCACCAGTCGCCAGATCACGAGCATGAGGTTTGCCACTGCATAGGTCACGGTGTAGCCTATTGCGGGGAGTGTGCTTCCAAGAGTGTCTTGCACAGCTCCGAGCGATGCGGTGCAGGTGCGAGTGCCGGCGCAGCATCCGAGAGTAATTTTTCACGGGGCCTGACATGGGGATGTCGAGCTGGCCTACAAGCAAGCCAACAAGCAGCACCGACGGCACATTGCCTATTGAGAACGTGCCTATGCGGATCTTGCCGATCAGGAATCCGAGACCTATTGTGAGGAAGAGGGCGAGAGTGGGATACTCTCTCAATATGGAGACGATGTAGTCAATCATAGTATAAAACCTAAGGTGGTAAACTTTAAAGTGGTGTTACATTTTTAACATTCTATTCATATTTCGGGTTCGTTAATATGTAGTGCTGATAAAAATAATATAATATTGGTGCAAATTTCGGATTATGCCGGACGTGTGATTTGTAAGGGATGAAAAAATTTTTTCAAAAAATGAGAATGCCGTAAACTTTTTTTAACCTCGATATGTTATAATATTATAAATCGTTTCATGATGTTAGGTTAGTTCGAAAAAGTATTATGGAAAAAATTATAATAACGGTCGATGTGAATCGGCCGTTATTTACGTTTAATAGTATGAAGTTGTTTAATCTTTTTTACGGAGATTGATTTTTTAATGGCTTTATACGTTAAAAAGACCTCTTCTTGAAAAAGAAAAAAGTTTAAACAACTTCTATGTGGAGGATTTAGAGCGGCATAAACCAGAGATAATATTGATAGTAATAACTCACATGTGAAGAGTATGGATGAACTGAAATACACTCCGGAGAATATCACTTCTCTTGAAAGGGATGATATATTTGTGTTTGGAAGCAATCTTGAGGGGCGTCATCTCGGCGGCGCCGCAAGAGTTGCGCTTGATAAGTTTGGAGCCAGGATGGGGCAGGGAGTCGGCATTCAAGGGCAGTCATATGCCATTCCTACAATGCAGGGAGGGGTTGACACAATCCGTCCGTATGTAGACGAATTTATTGATCTTGCAAGGGAATGGGACCAGAACACCTTTTATGTCACAAGGATAGGGTGTGGCATAGCCGGTTTTACAGATGAGGAGATTGCTCCGTTGTTTGACGAGGCATATGACCTCTACAACGTTCGTTTGCCGAAATCGTTTGCCGACATAATACGCAGGAAAAGAGAGCAGAATAAATCAAAGCATCAATAACCGTCTTTTTTTAATAATAACAGAGTTATGCCAAAACGCGAAGAGACAGTGCGTGTGCACGGCCTTGAAACCGGCTATAAAGGAAAGAACGGCGATGTGGCGGTTACACGCGGTGTTGATGCCTCTCTTTATTCGGGAGAACTTACATGTCTTTTAGGCCCTAACGGCGCAGGGAAGTCTACGTTGCTTAAAACTCTCACGGCATTCATACCCCCGCTAAAGGGGAAAATCTATATTGAGAGTAAAGAGATAAGTGACTATAATGACTCTGAATTGTCGAAAGTTATCGGTGTTGTGCTGACAGATAAACTCAGCATTAACAATATGACTGTAGAAGAGCTCGTCGGTATGGGAAGAAGCCCTTACACGGGTTTCTGGGGCAGAATTACCGCCGGCGACAAAGAGGTGATAGACGAGTCGATATCATTAGTCGGTATTGAGGAATTGAGAGGCAGGAACGTGCGGACTCTTAGCGATGGAGAGCGTCAGAAAGTGATGATTGCCAAAGCCCTCTCACAGCAGACTCCAATCATATTTCTTGACGAGCCTACGGCTTTTCTTGATTATCCAAGCAAAGTGGAGATAATGCGGTTGTTGCAAAGATTGTCAAGAGAAAGGGGCAAGACGGTATTCCTGTCAACCCATGATTTGGAACTTGCGTTGCAGATTGCAGACAAGGTGTGGCTTCTCGACAAGGCGCGAGGCTTGACGATCGGCACTCCCGAAGATTTGTCGCTAACGGGGAAGATGGGAGAGTATTTCAGCCGCGAAGGAGTTACGTTTGACATATCAACCGGCTCCTTTAAGATAAGTCATGAACATGTTTGGACTGTAAGAATAGAAGGGAGCGGCCCGCGGGCTAACATGCTGAAGAAAGCGCTGGCTCGCAACGGCATATTTGCCGGCGAAGACGCAGATGGCTCATTGCTGATAACTGCGTCAGACCGTTGCTATGTGTGCGGAGGCATTGAATATGACTCGATAGAGGCTTTGCTTTGCGGCTTGGCCTGTCTTGGCAATAATTCGCCGGAATGATGCGAATGCACACGCGCGAACTGAGTGAGGTGGCGCAGGCTCTCGGAGTGACAAGGTCTGCTTATGCTTGTGAAAGTGGGGGCTTTGTTTTAGGTTTACAGTAGGTTACATAAAGAGGGTGCATCAGTATTTTGATACACCCTCTTCAAATCTTGAATCAGTGTAGAATCTCATTTACTCTTGCCTGAACGGCAGCATAGTCGGCTCCCAGTTTTGCTTTGCGTCCGGGATTGTCGCCGAAATCTCCATGAATCACTTCTCTTGCCTCCCTTTCGATGCGGTCTTCATCGGCAGCAGAAAGCGATGAGGTTTTAGATTCAGAAGTGGCTTTAGTCACGTTGCGTCCGGATGCAGCGGCTGTCGGAGCAGTTTTTGTTGTACCTGCAGGGATAAGCACCGCCATGAATTGAGCGGGAGTATATTCCCGGGCTTCTGTAGCCTCTCTACCTTGCGTCTGTGAGTAAAGCTGCCTGTCGGCTCCCCTGTTTTGAATCGGGGAAGTATGGCTTCCGACAATCCATGCAAAAAGTATGGCTACAGCAAATATCGCTACAATACCCAATAACCATGCTGCACCTTTCACGGCTTCGTTAGAGCGACGTTCAGCAGGTCTTTCCGGTTTGTTGCCAAACAGTAAAAGTTCATCTTTTTCATTAATATTTTCAAAAGATTTTTCCGATTCCGGATTCTGAGGATTTCCGGTGCGGTTGATGTCGTTGAAGGTTTTCATAGTGTAATCATATTAAAAGTGGAACAATTCAGAGAGTCTTGACCCTTCGGATGTTAACTCCCTCTTGATGTGATTAAAACAAAGGGGAGGGCAAGTTGGTTTGCGGAAACCACGTTTTTAACAAAGCTTATGTGCAAACTGCAATTAAATTGTGAGAAGATTATATAATTTGTTAAGGCGAAGAGCGTGGAACAGCTCTTCGCCTTTTAAGACATGCTTTTTACAGGCATTCCTGAAAGCGCCTTTGTCAAACTTTCAATTCAGTTATTGAAACCTGTGGAACACGGGAGCCATCATGAAAGTGAATGAGTAGTCCTGACAGGGCAGCAAGTATTGCGATAGGGGCTCGGCGCCCCAGCTGTTGACGCATCCGAGTCCAATCTGAGCTTTGTCGATGATCACGTTGGTATAGTCGGCTTTTTTCACTTCTGGAGAATGGCTGTTGTGTTTCCATTCCCCTTCATCGAGACTTTCGATAGAATAGTTCAAGGCAGAAGCGGAGAATGGGGCGTCTGCTAAAAATTCGAGACCATTGCCGGCATTGTTAAGGAGTCTCCAATAACGGATGTCTGTCTTGGTTCCTGTTTCTTGCGGGCGTATGTAGGGATAGAACTGTTCTTCTACAGACTGGCGATATATGCCGAGCAATGTTGAATGGTTGCGGTCTGCATAGTTCTCAATCGGTCCTCGTCCATAATATTCTATGCTGCTGAAAGATTTCGGCATCTGCATCTGCATCCCGAATCTGAACATTCCCGGCACTTCGGCAGATTTGTCAGTTTTAAGAGATTCTGTCACTTTCACTGCCCCTGATGAACAGATGGAATAAGAAAGTGTGAGCGAAGCCTTGACATCGGGCATGGAATATTCGGCCACAACTGTTGCAATTCCATTGCCTGACGCTGTTTTTATCGACTCAAGTTTCATCTCCGGGTTTTTCCATACTTTGTATTTGTTCCGGAGATTTGCGCCGTAGTCGTTGTCGGTGGGGGCACGCCAGAAGTTCGGAGTGAGATGTCCGCCGTCGTTGAGCATTTGGATTCCTCCGACTGCATATTTGCTCATGAACCCGGTGTTGCGGTCGAATTCAATGTCGAAGTCATTGCCCTTGACAATCACAAAAAAATCATGATTGTCAATAATTTCAGGAGCCGTTGCATCTGTGTCTTGCGTTAGGGTGGATTCGAAGCAGACAGATTTTTGAGAAGAAAGAATGAACTGTTCTTTTGCAATGCAATGTCCTGCATTGAGAAGCCCGTCTGACTCTTTCAGAACATAGTTCACATTAAGCAGCCATTCCCCCTCGTTTGATATTTCTCCATATGGGATTGTGATTTCGGCGGTTGCTCCCGGCTCAAGATTGATGTCAGAAATCACGCCATTGCGCACCGGCACTCCGTTGTTGAGCAAGGCCCATTCGAGGCGAATGTCAGACAGATCGCGGAAGAAGTTTTCGTTATAGACCTTTACTTTCCCTTTGCTCATGTCAGCGGGGGATGTCCAGATATTCTGATAATAATATGAAACCTCGTAGGCATGTGGGTTCGGAACTCGGTCAGGGCTCACAATGCCGTTCACGCAGAAGTTGCCGTCAGAGGGGTCATAACGGTTGAAATCTCCGCCATAAGCGAAAATCTCCACTCCGTCTTTACCTTTGGTTCTCACTGCCTGGTCTACAAAGTCCCAGATAAAACCGCCTTGAAGCGTGGGATATTTACGGATGAGGTCCCAGTATTCCTTGAACCCTCCCATAGAATTTCCCATTGCGTGGGCATATTCACATTGAATAAGGGGTTTGTCGGCAGGTTTCTCTTCTGCATATTTTTTCATGCCGTCGTAGCCGTAATACATCGGGCAGAAGATGTCTGTGAGATTGTGCATCCCTGACTGTTCATACTGCACGGCGCGGCTTGGGTCTTCACTCTTCACCCATTTGTAGGCTTGCTCGAAGTTAGGCCCGTATCCGGCTTCATTGCCGAGGCTCCAGAAAATGATTGAGGGATGATTGAAATTGCGTTGCACATTGCGCCGGTTGCGTTCCATGTGCGCCTTGGCATAAGCCGGGTCTTTGGCAAGAGTTTTTTCACCATAGCCCATTCCGTGGCTTTCGATATTGGCCTCGGCCACCATATAGATTCCGTATTTGTCGCAGAGGTCATACCATAGTTTGTCGTCGGGGTAATGGCATGTGCGCACCGCGTTAACGTTGAGCCGCTTCATCAACTGAATGTCTTGAAGCATCCGTTCAGGCGAAACCACATATCCTCCGTCGGGGTCAAGTTCGTGGCGGTTCACACCCTTGAACAGCACAGGTTTGCCGTTTATGAGTATCTGCCCCCCGGTCAACTCTATTTTTCTGAAGCCGACATTCACCGGCACCACCTCGTCGCTGCCTTTCATAGAGGCTGTGAGAGTGTAAAGATAAGGAGTCTCGGCCGACCATTTCATAGGCTTTGCGACACTCATGGACGTTGTGCCGCTTTTTGAAGCAGTGGCGGTGGTCACAATGTTGCCGTCGGCATCATATAGTGTAAGGTCTACGGGAGAGTTGCCGGTCAGCGAGAGTTCTATGTCGAGTGTTCCGTCGGCATAATTGCTGTCGAGGTCAGGAGTGACGCGAATGTCGGCGACACGTTTCTTGTCGCGGGCATAGAGATAGCAGTCGCGTCCTACGCCGCTGTATCTGAAAAAATCCTGGTCTTCAAGATATGAGCCGTCACACCATCTGAACACCTGGAAGCAAATAAGATTCTCTTTTCCCGGCACTAAATAAGGTGTGAGATTGAACTCTGCCTCAAGCTTGCTGTCTTCACTATAGCCCACATATTTTCCGTTCACCCAGAGGTAGATGTTTGAGGTGACAGATCCGAAATGAGCAAAAATTTCTTTTCCATTCCAGTCGGCGGGCACAATTATTTCGCGGCGATATGTGCCCACATGATTATCGGTTGTGGGCACAACGGGGGGCTTGCTCTCGAAAGTGTTGCGCCAAGGGTAGCAGTTGTTGACATACAGCGGGCTTCCGTAGCCATTTAACTCCCACACGCCAGGCACAGAGATGTTGTCCCAGCCTTTGTCGTTGAAATCTTTTTTCCAGAAATCCGCAGGCCGGGCAGAAGCGTCGTTAACCCAGTTGAATTTCCATGTGCCATTGAGGCTGATATAATTTGACGATTCTTTTTGATTCTGATTAGCCAGAGCCTTTTCTCCTTTTTTATATGCAAAATTTGCAGAGCGCATAGGCGACCGGTTCACAGCGTTCACCTCAGGGTCTTGCCATTCGGTGAAAGTCTGCGACAAAGCCGGCAATGAAGCCATGCCGAGCAATGCTGAAAGAAAAAACATTTTCATGGTCGGGTTAGTGTTTCTTATAATAGATAATGTTTCATAAAACAGATGCAGGTAGGGAAAGTTATGCAAAATTACCAAAAGATATGTTAAGATTAAAATTTGTTATATAAATTATGTTTTGTTAAGACAAATTAAGGTTTTATTTGTAACAACCTGATGTCGTATGTGTCTTTTAGATTAGATTCTGCAATATAATATATTATGATTCATCGGATAATATGCCATGCCGTGATTATAGTCGCGTCGACGCTTCTTGCTGTAGGCGTGCATGGGGCAAAAGTCGTGGCGTTAGCAACAGGCGCCCCGTTGCCTAAGGCGTCGGTCTTTGATAATAGAGGGGTGTTTGTAGGGGTTTGTTCCGACTTCGGAGAATTGCCGGCTATAGATTTGTCGTCATATCCTCTCACCGTGAGGATGATCGGATATTCTCCAGCCACAATTGATTCTCCGGATATAGAGGAAATAGCCCTTGAGGAGATAGAATATGAACTGCCGGAAATTGTGGTCGACAGCAAGCGCCATAAAGTGCTTCATCTCATAGGTTATGTTAGAGAGTATTCCACATTATCTACCTACACCGACACGGTTGTTCTGTTTAGAGAAAAAACTGTAGACTTTATGATTCCGACAAAGAGGGCTGACAAATATAAGGGATGGACTAATCCGAGAGTGCTCGCCTCGAAATCTTATTACCATTTTTCAAATTCAGAAGGTTTGGACAGTGTGAGCAAATATTTCCGGCAGAATTTTTCATGGTCAGACCTGGTGGGTATTTTTTCAACAGTGAGAGTGCCTGAAAAACTTGGGAAAGTTGAGGAAGGCGCCGACACGATTTATGGCAAATATAGCCCGACATCCATATGGAGAAAAACAGGAGGGAGCCTTTATCTTGACAATGATATTTTAGGAGAAATACAGAATAGGGAGTGGATGCCTGAATTATTCAAACTGTTTAGCAGAAATGTTGATTTCACAAAGTTCAACATAGGGTATGTGTTTTCCGGCCATGAAGGCGACAGGATATTTGCCGATGACATTGCGAGTGTAGCGTTCAATATAGAGTCGTTTGGAAAGGGGGACTATATGAAGCGTGTGATGCACACAAACGACCCGATATACATGACAACTTATGGCGAAATATATATCACCGACAGAGAGTATATCTCAGTAGGGGAGGCGCGCAAATGGGAGAAGAATCCTCCGCTTGGCGATGAGATAGGCATAAAACCTCCACAGCAGGCACCTATGCTGTCGCAGGCCACACAGGAATTGGTGAACCGGGTTAACAATTTCGATTATACAGCGGCTCTGATTGATGCAGAAACCGACAAGGCATATAAGGTGATGAATAAATTCAACCACAGTCGCAAGAAGAAAGGAATTATAAAGAAAGTGCTGGGCAAGATATTTCAATGAATGAAAAGCGCAGCGCAGAAGCTGTTTGCTTTCTGCGCCGCGCTTTCATGTAAATTTCTTCAATAAATGAGTATTAGGCCAAGAGAAAGGCCGATATGATGCCAATATTTTTGATTATCCGTTATTACATTCTACGCTTCTCTGCTTTACCGGCACCGGTTCCTTTATATTTGGAACGAGCTATATTGAAAGTACCTGTTGGTTGAATTAAATTAGTGAAAGTATATCTTACGGTAAAAGTAATGTTTCTGGGTTCGCGGTGGTTATACATGCAGGTCTGTATGTCGCCGCTGTATATTGTAACCAACATCACAGCTAATGAGGTGACAACAAGAAAGCCCCGACATCACTGCCGAGGTTTCCTTATTGTATGATTGCTGTTTTATTAATTTAATAGCTTCAATGCTTCTTCAATTACGTTGTCTTTGCCGAAGATGACGCTTTCGGTTTCTTCAACAACGACATCGGGCTGAATGCCGACGCCGATAAATTCCGTGCCGTCTGCAAGTTTCTCGTGTCTGGTGCAGATTCTTCCGTTATAGCCCCAGCCCAAATCAATGAATATCGGGTTGCCGGTGCTGCCGCCGGTCGGAGTTCCGATGATTTTTCCGCGTTTTGCGTTTTTGAATAGAACGGCGAAGTCTTCTGCTGCCGAGAATGTTGAGCCGTTGACAAGCAGAATTATAGGTTTGTCATATTTCGGCATATCATTCGGGTGGGATATGCAGAACGGCACGATAGAATCAGATGCGACAGTTTCAGAGTCCCACTTTTAGCCCCATGAAGCGTAAGCGGCTTCATATTTAGGAGTTTTCCAAGAGGCTTGCGGAATCGTATCGGTAGCAAGCAGCATCATAATTATCTGCCCGACCTGGCTGTTGCCGCCGGTATTGTCGCGAATATCTATGATTAAGCCATCGGTCGGGACAATCTTTTGCTCGAAAAGGTCGCCAAAAGCCTGAACATTAAAGTTGTTTGATTGGAAACTTGGTATTCTCAAAAGCCCGATGTTGCCGGGAAGTGAATCAAACTGAATCGACATGTCGGGATTTACAATGCCCCACGTGGATTGCCGATTGTCGGTAATATCGAAAGTCTTTCCGGTTTCGTTCTTGAAAGTAAGTTTGACAGGAACACCACGATTGCCTTTTGTAAGGTTTATCGAATTGAACGGATAGGTGTTAGACCACTGCGGAGTGGATGAAGGGATATATGGCACTACATACCGGTTGCCATATTCGATAACCGGCAAGTCGTCGATGGCGACAAGTTCTGTGCCACGGCGAACACCCTTTTGAGCATATTCGTCGGAATATACGCCTGTAACGAAAATCTTGTCGCCAATTCTTTTATGGCTGATTGGAGCGTATGTTACATCGGCACTGAATCCGATGCTTGTATGACCGTCTTTAAGCATATTGGCGAATAGCTGCAGTTTTTCGCTGAATTCTTCATCGGACTGCGTGTTGACGAGATTCGGAAGTTCTGCACGGCAAATGCTGTCATAGTTCTGCGCAAATTTGTCATATCCGGCAAAATTGTATTTTACCTCAGACGCGAAACGGGTGGCGATAGCCGCCTTTTGATAGGGTGTAAGGTCATTTTCGCGAAGCATTGC
Organism: Muribaculaceae bacterium; assembly: GCA_009775365.1. Taxonomy (GTDB): domain Bacteria; phylum Bacteroidota; class Bacteroidia; order Bacteroidales; family Muribaculaceae; genus Lepagella. Next base: position 14,060 of record VSPM01000007.1, on the reverse strand, counting down.
AATGCCATTGCAAACGAGAGCAAAAGAAGGATTTTAGTCTTCATATTCATTTATTTTTGAAAGATACTTATCAGTATAATAATATATGTTTGCTGAATCTTGCAATGCACGCAAGGATTATCACCGCTGCCGAAGATATCAAGTATCGTTTCCATGCCGTAAGTTTTTTGGGAAGGAGATAATATACTGCAAGAAACACAAATGCAGTCAATACAGCCGCGAGTGTATGACTCAAATCCGGCAGAGAGACGGATACCGCGACATATAGAACTCCCGGCAATATACAATACATTAATTTTTTTAAGTCGATCTTTTCTTTCATGACGAATATTTTTGATTTCGGTTGCAAAGTTACTTCTAAATTCACAGACAACAAACTACAACATCTTACATTTAATAATGTAAGGCGTTGATATTCAATGTGTGTAAAATTAAATTTCTTACATTGCCTAATAGTTTCGTTGTAGTCATGTTAAATACCCTTTTTAACCTTAAAGTTACTAATTTTTAGCGACATTTCGGCCCTACGCCTCTATAAACATCACATATGACGGACATACTTTGGCAAAGGTACATAAAATACGCGTTTTTTTATGTGCCTTTGTGACAGTTTTTCAATTTTTCACAAGGCAATGTTTCGCGGATTCGGTGAAGCTGACGGCGTGAAATGTTGAGGCAGGAGGCAATCTCTCCGAGTGATACAATCTCGAACAGACGCGGGTAGCGCACTAATAACTGTCGGTAGGCATCTTCTTCCTGAGTATCGCACTGGCATAATTGGCAAGGATGGAACCCTCGAGAACAAAGCCTACGGCTTTCGCATTGCCGGAATTTCATCATTCTCACAGGTATTGGCTTCCGGATTATCTCCGGAAGCCAAAGGAATATGAGAGAACTGAGTCAGAGTCGTTTAAGTTCTGATTCGGCGGCAGAGGAGCCTTTATATTTGCTTTTGCGAGGCTGGAAGTTATAGATGACGTTGAGCGATATGCCGCGGCGGTCATAGTTTTGGCGCTTGTCGACGAATATGCCATATGTGTTCATAGTCCAGTCGTTGTTTGATGTGTTGAATATATCAGTAGCCGATAGTTTTACAGTCAGAGACTTGTCGAGGAATGTTTTCCCGACTGAGGCATCCATTGTGAACCATGTGGCTCCGAAACGATTGGTGTGCATATCTCCATGCGAACTGCCGCTTATATTGGCTGTAATCGTCCACCCGTGAGGAAAGGAGAAAGAATTGTCGAAATAGTAGGAGAATATCGGCTTGTCGTATCTGTGATTGTCAAGCTGTAACCACTGCCGATACATACCGACCGTTACATTCGGAGTCCATCGGCGCACAGGCTTACTCCATGCAAGATAGAGACTCAGTGCCGAAACGTCAATATTGACCGGGTGCATGATTAGCTGGAGTTTGTCGGCAAGATATAATTGTTTGACGTAAGAATAGGAGTCAAGTGCGTGGGTGTAATCAGCCTGGAGCATGAAGCCTTTCCACATGCCGAAAAGTTGAATGTCGTGCATTCGCTCGTCATGCAATGCCGGATTCCCTCCCTCGATTTGGTGCAAGCCAACATAATTCAGCGAACCGGTGAGTTGTGAATATGGAGGTTTGACCGTCGCCATTTTATAACTGAGGCTTATCTGCGATTCTTCGTTAAAAGAGTAACCGACCGACACGTCAGGCGTTAACAGATGGTCGCGGCGGCAGACATCCTCATCGCGTTTGCCGTCTACCTTGAAGCCATAATCGACATATTCATATCTTGCACCCACCGAAAGGGAGAACTTGCCGAACATATGGGACCACGAAGCGAACAAAGCGGCGGAAGTTTGCCGTGCATCAGTCAGGGAAGACGGAATATACTCGCTTACTGAGGCATTAAGCATACGGTAATCAAGAGAAGTGTGCGTATAGCTATCCTGAGTCCCGACTGTAAAATCACCATTCCAAAGAGGAAGATTCAGATATAGCTTACCTGCCCAAAGGGTTGATGTTCGTTTATCTGTTGAGTTCACTGCCGGATTAGACGATGTAGGATAGGTAGTTGCAACTGTATTACTTTGATATGACCGGCGAAAATCCCCGTCAAAATGAAGAAGGTATTTTTCGGCAAACGAGTTTTCATAATAGAGCGATATCAGATGGCTGTGCGCTTTGGTATGCTTGTCTATATTAGTGCTGATTTCGGGGTTATCGTTAAGCCATTCGCTGCCTGTGTTTTTAAAATCACCGCGTTCAGGATTATAGCGGTAATATGCGCCAAACGATTGGGAGCCTTTGGCATAGTTTAGTCCTGCTTTGACAACACCGGTGGCTGTGGGATAAGAATTATGCTGGCTGCTGCCCACCACGGTTTCTTTGCCTTCATATATAAGAGTGTTGGTAGTGAATCCTTTTGCAAGGGAGTTGTTGAGATTGATGGTGCCGTTGACAAAAAATTCCCAGTAGCCGGCTCTATAATCGACAGCGAGATAATCCATGACCGACCATCGGCGTCGCCGCTGGAGGTTGAATTGGTCGGTAAGCGACAGCCCTTGCACAAAATTACGTTTAGTCGTTATTTTCAGCACGGCCCCTGTTGTGCTTTCATATGCCGCTCCCGGCGCCATAAGCAATTCCACTTTCTTGAGATTAGATGAAAGAATCTGCTGCAAATCCCGGTCATCTCGCATAGGGCGGCCGTCGATATAGATTTCGATATTGCTTTTGCCGATCACGCTCACCGCATCATCTTGCACTTTTAGCATAGGAAGCTGTGCGAGCACGTCGAGGGCAGTGCCGAGGTCGGCAAGATTTGTGCCGGGAATGGTTGACACGAGAGTGGAGCCTACAAGTTTTGTGGCGGGTTGTTTCGCAGTCACCACCACCTCTTGCAATTCTCGAGTGAGGCTGTCGGTCGCCTCTTGATTCTGTGCCCTGCTTGTCTTGGCTGCAAGAATCAGGGTCAGGATTGCAATGAATAATTTAGCGTTCATATGAGTTTTATTTTTGTTGCAAAATTACTCAGAAACGCCTTCTCATTCCAAATCTTCAGTCTGACATGCAGGTTTGTAATATGTTTATAATTAGAGAGATATAAATGTGTGTCCTGAAAAAGTCTGACAATGGCTGAAAGCCGGTCAGAAAACGTTCATTATGTCGGGGCAGGAGGGGGCTACTGTCTCTTTAAGGCGCGATTTAAGTCTTGATTTGCGCTTGTAGACCACATCGACCGATTCCCCGAGAAGAAGGCTTATTGTTCGAGAGGATAGCCTTCCGGCAATATAGACTAAAAGTTGATATTCCTCTGCCTTTATGTCGGGATAGCTGTCTTTGACTTTGACAAGGAGGTTGTCGCGGCAGTCGTTGACAGCCTGTTCCATCTTGGGAAACGAGTCGGTCCGCGCCGATTCAATTTCACTTTTAACTTTGTCGATTATTGCCTTTCTCTCGGTTTTTGTTCCTTGAGATTCATAATATGTCTGGCAAAGCGAGTCGATGAGTGCAAACCGGTTTTCAAGGAGCCCGTGAAGTTTTGTCTCCAGTCGGTCAACATGTCCGCGGTTTGCGTCTATACGGTTTTTCAGTCCGGAAGCCTCAGCCATGAGGGCTTCGTTCTGTAGCGACTGCATCTTTAGCCTTTGGCGCATCCATACTATTATACCGGCGGCTATAAGAATTATAACAAGCCCGACAAATGTGTGCAGCTCCCGTTTTGCACGTTCTTTATACAGAAGAAACTCTTTTTCTTTCTGAAGATATAGAGCTGTTGCGAGAGCATTTGATTGTTCGGACGACATTATCAATGCTTTCAGCCGGGATGCTTTCTGAAACTCGTCGGTGAGGTTATGACGGCTGTAATAGTCAATGGCAATGTTTACGATAGTGTCGGTGGGAGCTGCGAGTCTGTTTATGACCATCGCCTCGCTATATAAGAGCGCCCATCTCGCCATGGTGGCAGAGTCTTGAAATTCAGAGATGTCTACGTCATTAAGTTTGGATAGAGCTGCTGAGGGGTCGTTTTGCAGCAGACGTTGAGCCTCGTCGAGCACTTTTGGCTGAGAACTCGAAAAACTGCATCCGGCAACGACCAGCAGCATGATGATGTAAAGTAGGCTGCGCATGATGCAAAGTTAACAATAAATTTTCAATTAGCGAGATTCAGTCGGATTTATTTCCCGCTTTTGTTCCGGGAATTCAGCCCGCTAAACACCTTTGCTCAAGCAAAAAATTATCCTCCCAAATGCGTCACATTTATATATTTTAGAAAGCTGCTTATAGCGAATAACTTAAAGATAAGAAAACACTTTGGCTTAATTCTTTTTTCGGCACAAGGAATCTATGTCCATTTGCTAATGTGACGTTTCTTCGCCCGGAATAGTAGTCAAGATTGGAAATATAATATCCGGCTCCGATTACAATTCGGTCTATGGCAAAGTTGACTGAAATTCTTGCATTCCAATAAAACCATTTTAATCCTTTGTTCAGGAATCTCCGATAATCAACTGTTTGGCCTACAGCTCCATGGAACTCCTTTATTTCATATGTAAGAGAATTTCTGAATGGACAGGCAAAACTGATGCCCGGTTCTGCCTGAAACCAAAGACGATAATAATTATCTTTAGTTTTACAGATTTCGGGGGGTTTTGAAGACCATTGAAGGCTTGAAAATAATCCAAGCAATATCCCGTTCATTACTTGCGAGTTCTGCTTCATGTCCGTCAATTATGGTCCGGTGGCTTGGCTGATTATACTGGCTTGTAAATTCCAGTCCCAGCCGGATGCCGATATTTTTATGAAAATGCCAAGACACAGACGGCTCCAGTTGCCATGCCTGCTCATTATTTAGATACAGACCCCCAAAAAGTGTTGCTTGCCACATTTTAGATTCGATATCGTCGTTAGCGTTCGCAGCCATATTAATGGATAGAAGCATAATGAAACATATAAATCTCTCCAGTATAACTCTACTCATTTTTAATTAAATTTTCCGGAATTATTCATAATATAAAACAATGAGAATTTGTCTTGATAATTCTATTTGTATAATTGTATAAAACACATTATATCTGCGACTTAATTTGATTCATGGATTTTTCATATTCTGATTTAACCAATCCGACTTTACTTCGCGGAACACTGTCGGTATAATTATACGCGATTGGTCGGCACGGACAAGTTCGGCGTTCATCATCACACGGGCAATACGGCCGTTGCCATCGTTGAAAGGATGCACCTCACTAATCATAAACATCATGAATATTGCACGGGCAAACGGATCTGTCAAGGCTGCATAATATTTGAAGCCTTGTGAGAGGGTGCCTGGATATCAACTTTCACTGCCATACAAAAAATCACGATTAAGAGAATACAAAGGTACAAATTTTTGCGATTAAAATCGCGATTATTACAAAAAACTGAGTTTAGAACATCCCCTTAATTCGACATTGCTATGATTTTATTCAATAAAAACGCTGTATTGAATAAAATCGGACATTTTAATCAGTAGTCGTAGCTCAAAATAATTTCCATGATTCCCTGTATTTCCCGGCGTGAGGCATAGCGCAATATCTAATAAGTAGGGTGTTCGGTAGAATATTCCAACTTTTATGTTCTTTTTTTATAGTTGTAATATTTTGTATATCAATAAAATATCCTCAATAACATCGCTAGTTTCCGAGTTGAATTTTACCATGTTTTTCAACATTGTTCTATTACACAGAATCACTAAAGAAGGATGAAGACCGTAAAAAATCTCCCCGAGGTCATATATAGGGAGACAATCAAGACTCACAATCGCAGACTAACAGAGCTTACCATTCTATTTGTGCCATAATTATATCCCATCACTCAGAATCTGGGTGATGGGACTTTTTTTTGACTATAATTTGATCATAATTACATGTAATTACGCTTAAATCAGTACAAGATACGTTAGGAATGAAAAATTGTCACTATCTTTGCACTCTAAAAACAGATGCCATGCCGAAAATCAATAGACTTAAGATGCTCCTGAGAGAACGGAATTTGACTAACAGATGGCTTTCCATCCAATTGGATGTGGATCCTACAACTGTATCCAAGTGGTGTACCAATTCCTCTCAGCCAGATATTTTAACTTTGTTGAAAATAGCCAATCTCCTTGGAGTTGAGGTTAAAGACCTGTATGATCAGGAAATTGTAAGGGCTTACTCGACTTGCGCAGAATAACTAAGGATATGATTAATTACCCAATAAGGATTATAATCACATTATGCCTCGCTGTAGTAGTTTTGACTATTATCGGCTGTGACAGACAGAGCATAGCTTCAGAAAAAATGGATTTGGCAGAGTCCCTGATGGATTCAAGACCGGATTCGGCTCTGTCCATTCTGAATGCTGTCAATGTTGAAACGCTCAATGGTAAGAAGGATAAGGCACGTTATGCTCTGTTGAAATCAATGGCGTTGGATAAAAATTATATTGATACCACGAGTTTTGATGTGCTTCAGCCGGCTATTGATTATTTCTTAAAGAAGGGCACTGCTGACGAAAAACTGAAGACCTATTATTATCAGGGACGCATATATCAGAATCGTGAAAACAATGATTCTGCCATGCAAAGCTTCATGCGTGGCAGAGAGTATTGCGGACAGGCATCGGATACTATGACCATGGCTAATCTTTTGGTTGCACAAGGGACGATTTTATACACGACCTATAAGTTTGATGATTTTATTAAAGTAAATCTGGAAGCGGCTGAACTATACAGGGAATCTGGACGTCCAGATTATGAAATATTAAGCATAGCCAATGTTTTGGATGGCAGTATTCTGAATGGGGATCAGAATCTTGCTGACAGTATAATGTCAATCGCACATAGTAAAGTAGGCAGCAATCCCGAATACGCCTCGTCTATATCTCCATATGTTTTATTATATGCTATTACATTTGGGAATAGAGATGAAATAGTGGATGTTTTGAATTATTATAATTCATCAGACACCATAGATGAAATGACTAAAATTGATATAGCCCAGGCATATAGTAAAATTGGGGATGATTATAATGCAAAACGATTTATCGATTTAGTTGACTCATCATCGAATGCAAGACATTCTTTGAAGTATTTTGCCGTAATGTCAGATATATTGGAACAAAATGGAAATTATGCTGGTGCACTGGAAGCATATAGAATTTTCTCCACAACAGTTGATTCGCTACATAAGAATATATTCTCACATGATTTACTTTTTGCACAAGAGCGTCATGAGATTGAGAAAACCAACCTCTTGAAGCTCCAGAAGAGGGATCGATATATCTGGCTTAGTTTATGTGCTGCTTTCGCGTTGCTCATCATTGCCGGATACATATATTACCGTTATCGGTTAAGTCAGGCAAAGAACTTATTGGAAGAACAAGAAAATAAAAGACTGCAACTTGAACAGGAGAATCTAAAAAAAGAAAACGAAAATCTTGAACTGAGAAATCATCAGGCTGAGTTAGAGAAGAAGAATCTTCAGCAGACGAACGATAAACTCGAATTGGAAAGGCATAATGCAGTTCTTGAGAAGCAAAAAGTTAAATTGGAATGTGAACATCAATCACTGGCCGCAGAAAACCTCCGTCTTAAGATTGAACAATTAGAGGATGAAAGCGCATCCCTTAAAGATATTTTGGAAAAGAGAAAGGATCTTGCCAAACCTATAGAGGACGCTATCAAGATTAGGATAGAAATGTTGAATAGTCTGTTGGCCGCGCAGATTACTGATAACAGTGCTTATGCAAAATCCTATGGAGACTGGAGAGACAAGCTTATTCAAGACAAAGATGAGTTTATGAATACCACCCGTCTTGCATTCAAAGCGTCTCATCCAAGATTTATGGAATATTTGGAAGAACACGGACTGACGGAATCAGAAATCAACTATATCTGCCTTTACGCAATTGGTCTACGAGGGAAAGAAGCCGGGGAATATATGCAACTGAAAAGACATTACCATATTAGCAGTGATGTCCGCAAGAAACTTGGTATGAGCGAAAATCAGACAAATATAGGAATCTATATTAGGAAACTTATGAATAAATTGTAGTTATAATAGTTTCATAAGGAGTATGAAAAACAGTTCATCTGTCCGTTTGCATATGAACTGTTTTTTGTTTTTGAAAACAAGATACGGATAATACTCCAAACGCCAATTGTCAAACTTTGGGTGGAAACACACAGAACCATGTGTGTTTGTGGATTGTAAATTCGTGTATATTAGCCTCGTATGTTTAAGGGGTGTCAAACTTTTATTCTTGATTGAAAACAATTGAGTGATTATCTTTGCATACATTCATAAACTACCAGAATTTATATATGAAGTATGTCGTTTCAACAGTCAAGAGAATTAAACGCCTTGTAAATAATATGGATATGTCTTATATCCGTTGGAGTACATTATCTCTCATCGTATTAAGTTGTACATTTAGCTTAGTGGTGTGTTTCGTTCCATATCCCGACTCTAATGGTGAAAGCATACTCCTGCATTTAATATTTAAACTTATAGAGTAAAGTATAAAGGAGCGTTTTCGTTTTCTGAGTCAGCGAGCCTCGGTTTATCGACCATTTTCCTCCTCTTGTCAAACTTTTGGCGTACCTAAATAGGAATCAAATACCCCTCCGTTTGTAAATTATTGATAACAAGCAAAATAAAAAGTTTGACTGTCAAACTTTTCTTCTTGTTTGCAAAGTTTCCTGACAGTAACTTTACGGCAGGTAAAACAACAAAACTCGAAGATATGAGAAAGTATCTGTTAATAATTGGAGTCATAATCTCCATCAGCATTCAATCTTTCGCTTCAAAAAGCGCGATTTATATGGACCTCGCTAAGCGGGGCCGAAGCGACAAATGTACCACAGTGCGCCGATCTCCTATGCAGTGTCCTATTGATGTATTCTATGACGCCGTAGATAATTCAGCTATCTCGATTATATCCATCCTTGATGGAAATACCAAAGTGATGGACAGCATTGTTACAGGCGAGAGTAATATATCTATTGATGTTGCCAATTTTGAGAAGGGTATATACGTAGTAGTGTATACCGTTGATGGAATGGTAGTAGATCAAAAGAAAATCGATATAAGATAATATATGTGCTTAAACGACTTTTCCCAATCCACAAATAGGATCGGGAAAAGTCATCATTTAAAAAGACTTCTAATATGTTACGTTTTATCACATCGTTTTTATTTATTTTGTCGATGTTATCTGTTGTATCACAAAACATTACTCTCAATTGTGGTGAAAACCAATATAAGGATAATTCATATCCGAATATAACAGATAGTATCGTCAATATGATTCCATTAAAAAAGGGAATCGTTTCCAGAAAATCATTAAAGACTTTTAACAATAAAAACTATAAAGAGGTAACTGTAACAGTTCCCGGAACATTATCAGATATTATTGGTTCCAATATAAACGATATTGATTCTATTGTTATAAAGGGGACTATTAACGACAGCGATTTCAATACTCTCTGGAGTGCAACATTTAAGGGAAACCTATCGGTCATTAATCTGGAGGGTGCCGCTGTTGAAAATGAGATTATTCCATCAAGAGCATTCTGGCATCAAGATGAACAATTACAAGATGACGGGACAATATACGTAATTTCCCTTAGAAGAATAATCCTGCCAAACCAAATTAAAACTATTGGAGATTTAGCATTCTCATATGCCATTCACTTGGAATCAATAAATATTCCGTCTGAGTTGCAAAATCTTGGAATCTATTGTTTCTCCGATTGCATATCATTAGAAAGCACTCCGTTGCAAATACCTGAGGGTGTGACGAAAATCCCTGCAATGTGTTTTATGAACTGCGCATCATTAGATGTAGTAAACCTTCCATCCTCAATAAAACACATAGAAGAAGGAGCTTTTTATCGGGCCAAGATTAAATGTATCAATTTTCCAGACGGTTTGCAATCAATTGGTAATGCGGCATTTTATTCGTCTGAGCTTGAATGTGTTTTACTGCCAAACTCTTGTCAGCAATTTTTAGGCACCCATCAATTCGCATTAAATCACGAATTAAGAAAAATAAATCTTCCACACGGAGTAAAGGTTATACCCAACTGCTTTGTTTATAATGATATTAATTTATCGGAATTTGATATCCCATCCACCGTTGAGATAATTGGAGCAGATGCATTGTCTACATGTATGGTATTGTCCGGTGTTTTATTGCATGAAGGATTAAAAGAGGTTAAATCTAATGCATTCTGGTACTGTAGCGCACTCAAAAACTTGGTATTCCCCTCATCATTAACATATTTAGGCGGTGCTTCTTTCCAATATCTTCAGTCATTGGAAGCAATATATTGTAGCGCACTAACTCCACCTATATGCGATGAGGATCCATCAAATAAAGGACGTAACCATACATTCGGTCCCATATCAGGTCAGCCCGGTCATTTGTGTACTCCAAACGACATTCCAGTTTATGTTCCTGTTGGGACTTCACATTTGTATGCTTCTGCTTACGGTTGGAATTATTTTACGAATTTCATAGAAACCAATGATTTCCCTTCTTCCGGTATTGACAGTGTGGCAATTGACGGAAAAGAAGATACTGGTGATTACTACGATTTGTTAGGTAGAAAGGTTGAAACACCAACTTCTGGAAATATCTATATCCGTAATGGGAAGAAATATATTATACGATAGATAAATTATTTCTTATGGTTGCTTCAATCCGAACATTTGCAGCAGGTAAAACAACAAAACTCGAAGATATGAGAAAGTATCCGTTAATAATTGCAGCTGTATTAACCACGTTAACACAGCTCTCAGCTCAGAAGTATGATTGTTTGCATTTAGGCGACATCTCTAAGTCTACACATGAAAGGGATGTTAGCCACGTCTTTAAATCAGGAATGAATGATTCTGGCATTGATTTTGATAACCTTCCTCGAAATGCGAGGGTAATGAATCAATCTCATTCTGAGGTGAAATTCAAAGATGTGACACTGATCAAATCCGGGACTCTTGAATCCATGCTCGGAGATGATATAAATGATATTGACTCGCTCGTGGTGCGTGGGCCTATCAATGCGGCGGATTTCCATACTATCTGGAGCTGCAGTTTCTACGAAGGATTGACTGTGGCCAACCTTGAATATGCGCAAGTACAGGACAATATACTCCCCAAATGTGCATTTTGGTATCCATCAGAACAATTCACTCCCGGTTCGGACTATATAGATTGCATCCCTTTACGCAGAATTATACTCCCTGAGGGATTGGAAGAAATAGGTGAACGTGCTTTCGCTTATGCCATTGATCTCAAAGATATAAACTTTCCATCTTCTTTAAAAGCAATTAAAAGAAGATGCTTCTCGGATTGCATCAGCTTGAATGTCAATCCTCTTATAATTCCTGAAGGTGTTGAAGAAATAGGATATATGGCATTCGTCAATTGTAAATCATTGACCGGCAAAGTTATACTGCCAACAACTTTGAAGAGAATCAATGACGGCGCATTCTTCTCAACTAAAATCACAGAATGTAATTTTCCTGATGGGCTGGAAGAAATCGGTGATGGAGCCTTTTATGCAACTCGATTAAGGGAAGCAATATTGCCGAATTCATGTCAGTCTTTTCCAGGGAGCGATCATTTTGCGTTAAACTATGAACTTGAAAAAGTTCGCTTTCCTGAAGGCTTGAAACAAATTCCTGGAAGTTTTGTTGACAACTGCATAGTATTGAAAGAATTTATAATAGAAAACCCAAATACCATTGAAGAAATTGGGGATAGAGCCTTTTGGCAGTGCGGGGCGTTACAGGGGCTTCCTCTTTTTTCAAACTTGAAGACCATAGGCACCTACGGTTTATACTATTGTAAAGGATTAAAATCTATTTACTTCCCTTCCACCTTAGAAACTTTGGGCGCTGAAAGTTGTGAATATTGGAAAAACGTAACGAGTATCTATTGCGCAGCTAAAATACCGCCGGTCTGCATAGTCAGCGATATAAATCCCGGCCGGCCACCTTTTGGAAAATACGGTAGTGACTTTGTAAACCGAACCCCTCAAGACACCCCTGTATATGTTCCTATTGGTTCAGCTGATTTATACCGCAATGCGTGGGGTTGGAATTACTTCACGAATTTTATAGAAACCAATGATTTCCCTTCTTCCGGTATTGACAGTGTGGCAATTGACGGAAAAGAAGATACTGGTGATTACTACGATTTGTTAGGTAGAAAGGTTGAAACACCAACTTCTGGAAATATCTATATCCGTAATGGGAAGAAATATATTATACGATAGATAAATTATTTCTTATGGTTGCTTCAATCCGGACTTCCTCTACCTCCGAGAGAGGCGACATTCGGAATGGTGTGCCGTGGTAGAGGCTGCAAAACTTGCATTTGTGCCATGTGTAGCCGTAGGTCAGTTGCAGGAGCTGGGAGCCGGCCTCGTATGGCGGTCGCCACACCTGTCCGGTGAAATGTAGCTCAGGATATAGCATATCTCGATATTTTTTGTTAATTTTGCGGTGAGTCAGAGTGCTTTGCACCGCGCACCGGCTGCGCCGACATGCGCTCTCATCAACTGGGGTCGCGACAACTTCGACGCCATAATGTCAAACCGTCAAAAGACTCATAACTAAAGATGCCCTACATATCAATAGAGAGCGGCAAACTGACCGCTGAACAGAAGAAACAGTTGATTGAACGGCTGACAGCGACGGCCTCCGAAATAACCCATATCCCGGAGGAGTTCTTCACAGTTACTATCAAGGAACTGCCGGATGAGAATTTTGGTATCGGCGGCAAATCAATTGACGAGATAAAACGCAATTATAAGCCATGAAGGTAATCGGAATCAACGGAAGTGCCCGCAAAGACGGAAACACAGCACTGATTATCAGCAAGATCTTTGATGAACTGAATAAGGAGGGGATTGAAACGGACCTGATACAGTTGGCTGAATATGAAATACTGCCGTGTCGCGGATGTTTTGCCTGTAAAGGCAGAGGCAACTGTGTGTTTGCAAATGATGGATTTGCCGATATATTCAGTCGTATGGTCGAGGCAGACGGAATAATTCTCGGCTCGCCGGTTTACTCGGCTGATGTATCTGCAAAGATGAAAGCCTTTCTGGAACGTGGCGGCGTTGTTGTTGCTACCAATCCGGGACTTCTTCGCCACAAGGTTGGCGCCTCGGTCGCCGCAGTGCGTCGCGGTGGCGGCATGACTACCGTTGACACCATGAATCACTTTATGCTCAATAAAGAGATGATTGTCGTTGGCTCCACCTACTGGAATATGGTCTATGGCAAGAATATCGGAGATGTCCTCAATGATGAGGAAGGGATGGCAAATATGCGTAACCTCGGCGAGAATATGAGTTTTGTTCTTAAAAAAATCATATTATGAATGTAAAGGCAGAGTTGCTGCGGTTTATTGAAAACAGCACCAACTTGCGGCTTAATGACGTAAATATCGAGCCGGAAAAGATACGGGCTATCATGATAAACGAAGTTGTTCCGGTTGATTCTGACGATGACTTTTATGGAAAGCCTGTATTATTATCCGAGGGGCAGACGTGCGCTGATTTTTTCGCGCGACGAGCGCAAGGCCGGAGGCAAGAAGGATAAATACGAGTTTACTACCGTGATACGGCGTCCGATGGATGTAGCGTCCAACACGTCGCGCAAAACACTGTTCATATCACGCGCAAGCCAGATGGACAGGGAAAAGGCGAAAGAGGTTTATCGGTGGTTTAACGAGCAACTGGTGTTCAGTTATAGAGGAAAAACGACGGTTGCCATAGACCGTTTCCTCGGCGACAACAAGGATGCCGTTCTCCGGGTGCTGAAAGCGGCCGACAGCGATATTGTAGAGTTTACATATAAAGATGGTGAGCTTACCACGTTCCACCGTCGTAACCCCGCACTTCCTTTTGACTTCAATACCGAAGAATCGGAGGGAACAAAAATTCTGTTCAAAATAATGCTGACAACGCGAGTTCGGGATAAGGAACACCATAAAAAGTTGAATCGGCAGCTTGAAAAAGTTGCCGATTCTTTTGGTAATA
>VSPM01000069.1 GCA_009775365.1 Muribaculaceae bacterium | reverse complement strand
CTAAGCACGTGTTTTTATTAATATTTCAGGTGTTTTGAATGACGTTTTTCGGAACATCAAACTGAACACCCTACTTAGTTATCACCAACTATCACAATTTAGCATAATCTATTAGTATGGCACTCTTTACGGGGTGCCATTTTTGTTGTCGCAATACTCGATTTTAATCGTTTTTGCTCGATTTTACGCCCATTTTTGTATCTCGGTTGTATCTCACCACTCAACCGAGGCTAACTCGACTGTAAGGTCGTGGATGATTTGCACATGGTTGCACACCATTGCACGCCCTTGCACACTTTTAACAGAATATTAACAGAAATAACAGCGTAAATCGAATGAGTAGCACTATTGAAATCACCAAGACCTGCGAGTGGTGTCATTCTGTTTTCACCGCCCGCAAATGCACAACGCGGTATTGTTCCAAGCGTTGTGCAGAACACGCCTATAAGGATGCCAAGCGAAAGGAACATGTGGCAAAGGAGCAAGCCAAAGCAAATATCCCACAAAATTTAGATAAAAGTCCATTCATCTCACCCGGTCAATGCGCCCGATTATTGGGCGTAAGCAGACGAAGTGTTTACAATTATCTCGCGGCTAATTCTATCCCTTGTTTTCAATTCAAGGGCAAAACTCTGATAAGCCGGGAAAGCCTCAATTCTTTGTTTGACGGTTCGCATCTCTATGAATTGCGTCCTGCGAAAGAGAAAGAAGCCATTACCGAGTTCTACACCACAAAGGAGGTTTTGGAAAAATTCGGTATCAGCAATTCATGGCTGTTCAAGGCAGCGAAAGAAAATAACTTTCCGAAGACACTGCAACGCGGCAAAACCCTTTGGAGCAAGCAACACATTGACCGCTTCTTTGCCAGTCAAGAGCCAAAAGAGGACATATCGGAATGGTACACTGCCGCCGAGATTCAAGAACGGTATGGAATGACTCTGTCCGCAATCTACAATCTTGTGTCCAAAGAGCGCATACCGAAAAAGAAAATCGGGTGCGAGGCCCGATATTCCAAAAAGCATTTCGACATAGCCAAAGGAACGGCAGTGCCTGATGAGCCGGAATACTACACAATGGCGGAAGCGATGGAGCATTTCAACATGACACGCGACCAACTCTACCATTACATCAAGACCCACGGCATTACGAAAGTAAAAATCGGAAGAATAATCAAAATATCCAAGCAAGAGCTTGATAATCTGTTTGCTCCACCTGTGATTTGAGCGGTGGAATAATGGTGGCATACGGGTGGAATTGCGCCAAAATCGGGTGTCGGATTCCACCGTTGAAGCACCTGCTACCTTTGTCCTCAAATCTTTAATAACCCCAACTGCGTATGAATACATGCACTAAAGTTTTCCTTCGCAAGAAGGCTATCTCAGGTGGACGCATATCGCTCTACCTCGACTTCTATCCCGCAATCCGCAACCCTCATACCAACCGTATGAGCCGCCGAGAAACTCTTGGCATCTACATCTATGCCTCTCCCATGAATGAGCGAGAGCGTCAGTTCAACGCCTCTATGGAAGAAAAGGCGGAGGCTATCCGTTGCCGTCGCTTCGAGCAACTGCTCAACGAGAAATTTGACTTTCTCGACAAGGAGAAGCAACGTATGGACTTCCTTGCTTACTTCAAGACCAAATGCAGGGAGAAATATCAGAAATGGGATTGTGTATATCGCCATTTCGACATCTACTGCAAGGGTAAATGCCGTTTCTGCGACCTTACCGTTGACTTCTGCAAAGGCTTTCGTACTTATCTCCTTTCCGCCAAACGTCAACGCAACAACGGCAAGGGAAGAAACATCGCCCATAACTCAGCAGCCGGATATTGGTCAACATTCCGCGCGTTGCTGAAAATGGCTTATCAGGAGAAATACCTCCGGGAGAATGTCAACGACTTCCTTGAAAAAATCGAATGGAAAGAGGTGAAGAAAGAATTTCTCACTCTCACAGAAGTTAAAAAACTTGTTGAAACTCCCTGCAAACATCAGGTTCTCAAACAAGCGACACTGTTCAGTTGTATGACAGGACTACGCATCAGCGATATTCTCCAACTGTCATGGGAACATATCCAACTCGGACAGGACGGAGGATACATGATCCGAATCTGCACTGAGAAAACGGAAGAGGAAGCCAATCTCCCCATCAGTGATGAAACGCTTGCCCTATGTGGGGAACGTTCAGAGGGACTTATATTCAAAGGCCTTAAAAAACACATGGTCAATCATCCTTTGAAACAATGGCTCAAATCAGCAGGAATCACACGACGGGTTACGTTCCACTCCATGCGTCACAGCTTCGCCACACTTTTGGCCGCAAATGGCGTGGACATCCTGACCATCAGCAAGATGCTAACTCACCGAAGTGTAAAGAATACTCAGATTTATGCAAAAGTAGTTGACGAGCGAAAACGAGAAGCAGCCAATGTCATTTCTCTAAAATAGGCCTACACCAAATCCATCTTATATGCCATCCTTCACACCGAGGGGTGGCATTTTCTTTTCGGTGAACATCTTACATAACCATTGTGTTATAAAATCTGATGAAATCTTTAGAAACATAAATATTACAGAATGAAGAACGGACAAATTCCCGACCATTGGCAGTTATGGCTTTGGATAGGTATAGCTGCCTTAATTCTCGCCGCACTTGCCCGCCAATCAGCCATCGACACCGGTGGTATGAGTACATTCAACGCCAACCTCGTATTCGGTGGTATCATCGCATTATTTGGCTTGCTGTATCTGGCATTGCATGAATTTCTCACAAAGAAATTTGGCACACTTATCGTTTCCGGCCTTGAATCCTTCTTTCGTTGGCTCGGCCTAAAAGAGGGACAACCCTTACAAGAAGCCGCAGAACCTGAACCTATTCCTCTGCCATCAGAGCCTGTTCAGCAGTTGGTCCAGTCTATTGAAAAACCCGCACCCGCTGAAACCATCGAATCAGGGATTGTGAAAATTGAAACACCTACTCCAAGAAAAATCGTCATAGATTACGATGAAAGAAAGGCTAAACAAAAACAGAAGATAGAAGACCGTGCCTATCAGAAGGAAGAAAATGTAATCAAATATATAGGTTATACGCTTGCACCACTGGTTGAAATGAGTGTGCTGGATAAAATAATTGATGCCGTCACTGCCTATATCCATAGCGAAGGTGTACCGGAGTTCTACGATGATGAATCAATTCCGCTGCCCGATACTCTGACAACAATGGACATGATGCATTTCGGTTGGAACATTGCCAAACCATTCAAGAAACCGAATCCTCACACAGCCCATTTTCTAAAACAAGTGTTCGCTCAAAAATTCAAGGATGTCGAAGTCTGCACCATCGAAAGGAAACTGAAGTATCAAGAATCTCAAGGCACAATTAAAATCAACGAGAATGTTGCCCGTTTTGAAATTCCAACAGAAGATGAGGATTCATCGGAGGAAAAAGAAACAGTAGTGACAAAAAAAGCCAAGGCACCAAAATCCACCGAGAAAAAGCAGTCAAAACCGACTAAACGCACAAATCGACAAAATAATTCCGAATCCACGATGGCAATGGCTTTTGCTGATATGGATATTCAACCTTATAATCTTGGTGACAACATTTTAGAAGATGACGGCTACAACGACCCGATGTGGTGAAATCATGGTGGAAACGTGGTGGATTTTGTTCAAAATCGGGTGACGGATTCCACCATTGAAACACTTCTGAACTTTGCTGGCGATTCCATACAAAAGTGGAGTCGCCAGTTTTATGTTACAAGAAGTACTAACATTCGATGAGCTGCCGGGCGCAGTGTCATCGCTGGTCAATCTCGTAAGGGATCTGACCAATGAGGTGAGGGAGCTTCGCGCTCAACTCACCTCCGAGAGAAACAACCGTAAGTCGGCAACACAATTCATCGGCATGGTTGAGGCCTGCAACATTCTCGGCAAGGCAAGAGCCACCGTGTATAACCTTGCGCGTGACGGAAAAATTCCGGCATACAAGATACCGGGCGAAAAGGCGTGGCGGTTTATTGAGAGTGAACTCGTCGAGCATGTCAGAGGCTACAAGCGTGAATCCTCAGTTATGTCTTTCTCTGAAATGGAGGCCGACATCAGCCGTGGCACACGTGCTAAATCCATTAACCGCCGATAGCCTATGGGGAATTCAGTTGACCCTATGCTCATTCTCGGCAAGGCTGTGGATATGAGCGTCAGTATGCGTGGCGGCGACTTTCCCCTCAGTGCTATGCCGATGAAGATTCAGCGGATTGTACGCGAGGCTAACGACTGCTACGGTTTTCCGGTGGATTATCTTGCCGGGGCTATGCTCGTGGCTCTCGGTCTTGGCATCGGTAACACCCATTTCGCCCGGCTGAAAGGGAAATGGGACGAGAGCGCCATTCTGTTCATGGCTCTTGTCGGCAGACCCGGAGCGTGCAAGTCGCATCCTCTGAACTTCGCCATCCGTCCTTTCTCCGATATTGACGGCGTAAACAACAGTGCCTTTCAGAAAGAACTTACCGAGTACAACCGCCAATGCGAGTTGCCGATGAAAGAAAGGACTGTTGCGCATCCGGTATTGCCAGTGAACAAGCGTTTTCTGATTTCAGACGCAACGCCGGAGGCTATGATGCTTATTCACTCCCACAATCTGCGCGGCATCTGCATGTGGAATGACGAGTTGGCGGGATGGTTCAAAAACTTTAACCGCTACAACAAAGGCTCTGACGAGGAATATTGGCTGAAACTCTACAACGCCAATCCGATATTCTCCGACCGAAAGGGCGCGAAAGACTCCGTCTATATCGGCAGACCGTTTGTGTCGGTTGTCGGCACGATTCAGAACGGTATTCTCAACGAACTCGCCCAAGGCAGCCGCAGCTCCAACGGCTTTATCGACCGCCTTCTATTCGTCATCGCCAACAATCAGGACAAACAAGCGTGGAGCGATAAAGAACCCTCATTCGACATCGAGGCTTCGTGGGCTGAGATTATCAGCAGACTTGTGTATATGCCATACGATACGGACGAAGACGGCAAGGTTATCCCTACAATTCTCGGCTTCTCGCAGGAGGCAAAGACACGGCTCTATCAGTGGCAACGGGAGAACACCGAGGACTGCAACCGCGAGGAGAATGACGCGCTGAAAGGAGTGTTCAGCAAGTTCGATTTTCATGCCATACGCTTCTGTCTGATAATCCAGATGGCGCGATGGGCTTGCGGCGAGGCTGACAAAACTGAAATAGACCTTGTTTCGGTGGAGAACGCCATAAGTCTTGTGGATTATTTCAAGGCTACTGCCACAAGGGTACAGGGCATAATCAAAGATTTGTCGCTGTCAGAACTGCAACGGGCTGTCATAGCCGCATTACCTGAGGAATTCACAACCGAGCAAGGCGTTGAAATCGCAACCGCCAATTCTATGGCAGAGCGGACTTTCAAGGATTTTATCAAGCGGTTCACCGGCATCCATTTCCAAAAGGTACGTCACGGTGTCTATGCGAAATTATGATTATCCACCTGCATTTTCTGCACTTTCCGCATTTTCGCTCCGTCAAAATGCAAATAATGCAGATAGTGCAACCAAAATCTTGATGGAACTATGAGTGGACACCGATTTATTCTCCAACCCTATCGTGGTGTCGGGAGTCGCCACACTTGCCCAGTCTGTCACAAGAAACGGTGCTTCTCCCGATACATCGACACCGAGAAACAAATTACGTTCCCGGATGATGTCGGCAGGTGTGACCATGAGCAGAGCTGTGGCTACCACCTCACGCCAAAGGAATATTTTGAGCGCAATCCGCAGGACAAGCCTCAGCACTCCGATTGGTCAGCTCCGTCAGCCAGCAGAGCCACGCCGGCCGAGACACCCAAGCCAGCCTCTTTCATAGAGGCAGAGACTGTTGCACAGACTCTGCACGGATATGACCGTAACAATCTCTTTCTGTTCCTCAAATCGAAGTTCGGGTCCGATGATGCGGAGAGACTGATGAGAGAGTATTGCGTTGGCACATCGAAGCACTGGCCGGGGGCTTGTGTGTTCTGGCAGACCGACATCAACGGACGTGTCCGCACCGGGAAAGTGATGCTCTACGATGCCGGGAGCGGCAAGCGTGTCAAGGAGCCATTCAATCATGTGTCGTGGGCGCACTCGCTGATGAAGTTGCCGGACTACAATCTCCGTCAATGTTTTTTCGGTGAACATCTGTTGCCGATGAACCGTGGCAAGCCTGTTGCATTGGTCGAGAGCGAGAAGACGGCACTGATAGCGAGCTGGTATCTGCCCGAATATGTATGGCTCGCCACCGGAGGCAAGAACGGATGTCTCAATGCCGATGCACTCCGGGTTCTCCGTGGACGGCAGGTTATCCTCTATCCCGATTTGGGCGCGACAGAGCAGTGGGGGCAGAAACTACCATTGATGAAGTCGCTCGGTATCGAAGCCACCATCTTCAACTTTATGAATGATGTTGCCGATGATACTGACAAGTCAGCCGGATATGATATTGCCGATTATCTACTGCAAATCGAGCCAGACCAAGCCGTGCTGCAAAGTATGATTAGAAAGTATCCGATGTTGCAGAAATTCATAGATGACCTGCAACTCGAATTAGTGTCGGTTGAGCGGTATTCCCCGACAACCGAAACACCATTGTCAAACCGTAAAAACGAGAAAATATGACTAACAAGAAATCTCAGTCAACACCCTCTCCCTCCACTGCCAAGTCAACATCCAAGACTGGCAAAACATCTACCGATTGTATTACTCTAAAATCTTATGATATTATGAAATCCGATATTACTCCCAATTCCGTTGACCCGACTATGCCTGTCAACACAGCAAACTCTGATGTTGCTGTTAACAGCAATGACCGCAACACTCCCGACAACACCGCCAATCTGTTCAACGATGAACCGACCGCAACGCCACAACCCAAGCAACAGCGCGTGGGTATAAAGCAGCGCAAGCTGGAGTTCGGCGAATACAAGGAAACATACCTTATCCCGGTGAAGATTGTCAAGCGACATTCGCTCAACATCAGCGATGCCACATGGGAGCGACTTGAACGTTACGCCCGAATCCTCGGCGACCGTGGCGCAAACGTAGGCAGCTATGCCGAGCGCATCATCTGCGAGCACCTCGACCTATTCGGCGACGACCTCGAAGCGTGGCGCAAACTCTGAAAATTGACTGCCGGAAATAAGCGACATATCGGGAGGCACAGAGTCCCGTCAGGGATGGAAACGGAGGTATGCTACGCAGCCTGATTCAGTAGTAGTGGCAAGATACCTTTTGAGTTCCTCAAAAGGGGGGCAATCCGACCGCCTGACGGTTGATTGCCTGCCTCCCGATGGTCGCATATTCCGGTATTATGGTTACACCGATTACAATGATTTACAATATGGATAAATCGAATGGAAGACCGCGCCTCGGCACGGCAAAAAGAGACAGGTATGTCAAGATAAGTTTCAATGACGGCGAGTATGACCGCATTGATATTCTCTCGGCAAAGGCAGGTATGAACAAGGCTGAATATGTCCGTATCCGGGCATTGGAGGACGTCATCATCGCTTTCCTCACTGACGAGGAAAAAGCACTTATCCACGAGTTGAAAAAACTCGGGCCCAATCTCAATCAAATCGCCCATAGGGGCAATACCGAGGGGTTGACCGCTATCGAAAATAAGGCTAATTTCTGCCTTGACACAATGGCCGACATCCTCATAAATCTCAAAAAACGGACACAAAGATGATAGGACGAATACTGAAATCCGGGTCGTTCGGTTCAAAGGTTGACTATGTCACCCGCGAGAAACACGACAAAAGAATCTTCACTCCCGACACTTGGAAGATACTCGGAAGTGACGGACTGTTGGGTACGAAACGCCGTCAGATAATCGCAAGTTTTGAGTCGCAGTCTATGCTGAACCATCGAATAAGCAACTCCGCCGGACACATAACTTTGTCTTTCGCCGCCGAAGACAGACCGAAATTAAGCGATAAAAAGATGCTTCAGATAGCGAGAGATTACATCAGGATGATGGGCCTCGACAAGACCCAATGGCTCATCGTCCGCCATTACGAAACCGACAAACCGCACTGCCATATCGTGTTCAACATGGTTGGCAATAACGGCAAACGGATGGAGTGCGGGCGCAACCGATACAAAAATAAGAAGGTCTGCGAGGCGTTGACGCGGAAGTACGGACTCGCTCTGCCCAAGCAGGAGAATCCCGATTTGGAGAAACTGCACGGTATCGAGAGAGCGAAAGCTGAGATAAGAATCGCCGCCACGGAAGCATTGAAAAATGCCTGCGACTGGAACCGTTTTGCGCGAGAGTTGGCTAAAAAGAACATCTCAATTATTCCGAAATATCGCCGTGGCACAACCGAGATGCAGGGCGTATCCTTCCAATTTGGCGACTACAAGGTGAAAGGTTCTGATGTCGGAGAGCAGTTCAAGTTCAGAAATCTTGACAGCCTTTTCAATTCGCAGTCAGCCAACCGGACTCAGTCAAAAAAGACGGCAACGAACAATGCAGGAACAACAAAACCAAAAGCCTCTACAATTTCAGATGAGGCAGTCAGAGCGGTAAAGGCTACCGCTGCTTCGGCTTTAGATCTTGCGGCTGACATTGGCAACGGTGTCGGTCAGTTCATTGGCGGATTGTTCCAACCGGGCCCCGGCACTCCCGATGAGAATGAATCTTTGGAAGCATGGAAACTCACGCATCCGAAAAAGAAAAAACGTAACACCCCTAAATTTTGATACACTATGGCAAAAAAAGACAGCAGCAATCAGAGTATTCTCTGCGAGAATCCCGATATGGAGCTTATCCGCCGCAAAATCGATAGGCTGGAGAACTCGCTCCTTGACAAGATAACGGAAATGAACAACGCTATCGGCTCCATTCCAAAACAGCCGATGTTCCCGACCACCACGCCGGAACCTCAGCCTGCGGAACCGTTGGAAATTCATCTGCCTGATGACCTTGCAAAGAGTGAGGACATCAACAGGCTTTTCGGTATGGTTCAGACGTTCAACAGCACACTGTCGCTTACCCTGCAAGGGTTGGGCGAAATCAAGAAAGGATTTGAAGCCCTTGCCAAACTCAATATGCAGGAGGTGGCAGACAAGGCTGCAAACGGAGCGGCTCAAAAAGTGTCGCATGAGATAATCTCAACTCTTTCGCCCAAGATTGAGAACAGCGCAAAGGACGCTCTCAACCGTGGCGCACTGAAAGCACCGGGCATAAGTCTTGACGATGCCTCGGCAATCAATTCAAGGCTTGGTCGCATTGAGAAAAGTCTTGAACTCTGCGATAGGACTGAATGGCACAAAAAGAGGTTTTCCCAACTGATAATTCTGCACCTTGTGACCGTCGTCATTCTATGTGTTACTCTCTGGTGGGCATTTGAGGTGAAAGATGAACGTGATGAACTTCTGAAAGTGGAATGGCTCTATCGTCTTAAACGTATAATAAGTCCAAACGCTGACTTTACCAACCGTATCGAGAAAGAGATTCTAAACGGCAGTGACGAAACGCGCGAGGCATGGCAATCCATCATTGTGGAAAAAGAGAAAACAGGAACTGAATTTCTCTATTTCCAACCTCATGATGATTGGCAACCGGAGCCGCAAGATGAGCAGCCACACTCTCTGAAAGAGGTTGCCACTGAAAAGAAAGTCAAGGAAACAGACCCTGCAAAAATGGACAGTTACGAACTCCTTGAAGAAAATATGCGCCGAGCCAAAAACGGCGAGCATATCATCGACCCCAAGACCCGCAAATAGCTACTTTTTGCGTACATCATCAACTCCCTGTGCGTGAGCATGGGGAGTTTTCATTCATTGATAATCCTCTAAGGCAGATTTCAGGCTCTCACAAAATTCACTGAGGGTAGTAATTTTACCATAATCTCCATTTGAGAGAGGAAATACTGCCAATTCCCACCCATTACTGCTAATCAAGTCTATTATCTCATCTACAAATTGATCAAGACTTATTTCTACACATTGCATGGTACTTACGTCAATACACCTTTCGCAATATTGACAAGCCGACCAAATCGGGAAAAGATACGTATTGTTGCAAGGAATTATAGCATAGTCTCCCTTTGGAAATTTCGCAGAATATAGACTTTCATTATCTGCAATTCGTTTTATTGCATATTCAAACCTTTTCTCTGGATCAAGTCTAATAACTGATTCAATCTCTTTATCGGTTAGTTTCATAATGATTTGAAACGTTGGTTTATTTTCTCCATCAACTCAACATCGCATCCCGTTTCTCTAAATCCTTTAATAAGCTCATTCGCAGCCACAACATTACCGATTGATAACAGGAATGCATATTTTTGTATTGGGGATGGAAATCTGAATGAAGACAACAAAGAATCTATCTCAGCACACAAAATATCTGTATTATGAATCTTTTTAACGATTGGAAATAACACAGTCCCTAAGTTTTCGTATATCCATTTTCTAACCTCTTCGGAGGAATGAACATCAGAAAGAGTAAGCCAATCTCCACCAACGCCTGCTAATCGTTTTAGGTTAGACCTAAGGACACACTGTGAAACCAACGGAAATGCTGCGGGGCTAACATCCATCAATTCTTGACATAAGGATGTTGTTAAGCCTAAATTTATTGCGAAATCCCACGAAGCAGTATCTTCATCATAACCCCATCGAGCTTTTTGGATATTGACACACCAATCAATTTCACCTGAACGAGCGTGAAAATTAAGACCACTCTTCCTAAAGCCAACACCTTTGAGCTTTGGTGCGATAACATTATTCAGAATATCCTGAAATTGTTTCTTTATATTTTCCATCAAATTAGGTTTCTAACACTGAATCATTCAAATCCGATAGTTAATGCCTTAACTGTATAGCTCCAACTCCATATATACGTCGCCCACATCAACATGAGTATGATTAAAAGGCAAACAATAAGTGCAATAGCTGTACCTTTCTGATTGACAACAAATGCCCGGTAAACATTCAAAATCTGTAATACAATCAAAACGATATTTATAGCCAACGCAATCCTATTTTGCATAGCCGTCCCTCCGGCAAATAATATTCCGAATGAAATAACCCACATTATTCCGGATATGACGATAATAAGCCATTTGATTTTGTATAGGTGTTTCATCGCTTACCTCCTTTCTCTCATAATTATTGGTTCTCCAATTTCAGAATGAGATATTAGTATTTCAGGCTCATCATCACAGTTTATTGAATAATAGATATTAAAACCGTCTTTGACTTTAACCTGAAAATAGTTTAGAATTTCCGACTTACTTATCGTCAGCACACTGCTGAAATTACTAAAATCGGCAGGATAGTCATTAGCATCGCTGTTAGGGGTATGAATGTAAAGTATGACTTGACAACCATACTCTCTCTGAAAACAAACATAGCCCCACATTTGGAAAGTACGAGGACATTCGTTTATATAATCTTTTACCAGTTTCAGTTGCCTGCATAATGCTTCAATATGTGCTTTTATCTCTTTCCATCGTGTTAAAACATAGTCGTTGAGGTGTATATGTCCATAATCATACCCGAAATTTTGATAATCGCGATTATGAAGCAAATCTAACACAGGGTTACTCGTTGCGAGTTTTTTATAATATCTCCTTAATCCTCGTTTCTTCATAATTTACAACATTTATATGATTTCGGATTAAGGGAGTACGAGCAGCCTTGGAAAGCGACAAGTGTGGTCACGCCATCGCCGTCGGTGGAGAGGCGATGACGGGAGATGCCAATTATTTTTGCTTGGTCGGGAGGCATTGCTGTCGGATCGGCATAAGAGCCTATCGCAAAGTTAATAAGAATATTTGACATTAGGGCGATTTGCACACATAAAAATCGCCGTTATATCCTGACAGCCGCCGATTTATGAATATCACACCCAAATAATCCACCCTCAACAATGCGATTTCTTAAAAGTCATTAGGGTGAGAATCATTGTTCCAAAATGCAGATAATGCAGAAAATGCAGGTAATCTATAGAAATTGTGTCATGTATGCTGGAAGGTAAGTTATATTGCCATCTTTCCTCAAATCCTTTGTATATATAAGGTAACGCTTGTTCACTCGTGAAGAGAATTTCTCACAGAACAAGTCAAGCGACCTATGTGTCTTATACCCGGAAGATTTAACCTCAATAGGCTCTATCTTAGTGCCGTTTGAAAGAAGAAAATCCACTTCATATAAATGATTACTCGTTTCAGATGGCCATGTATAGTAGTATAATTCGTGACCATTGGCGCGGAGCATCTGTGCCACTAAATTCTCATACACATAACCAAGGTCTGCACTCAGTTTGTCAGACAGAAGTTTCTCATAGATAATGTTTTCTGTGAATTTCTTATCCCAAAATGCCAGCGTAATAAACAGACCGGTATCAGCCATAAACATTTTAAATCTTTCTCCATCCCTATGCAGAGCCATTCCAACGTTTGGGTCATTCGCATGATATGCCAAATTAACAACCATCGAATCCTGCATATCAAAAACGGATTCCATCATACGGGATGTCCGACCGCCGTCTGTTGGAGCCTTAACGGTATAACGAGATGCATTCTTTGTCAGTTCGGAAGGGATAGCTTTGAACAACTTCGATGCGTTTCCACTGGGGTCAATTTTAATGAAATCTTTCTCATACAGATTTATAATCTCTCGCTTAATAGTATCAACATCTTCAAAATTTTTGGTTTCGATATATGCGTTGACAGCCTGAGGCATACCTCCAACCAACATGTATAATCGCAAATTACGCATTTCACCCCTCGCTCCGGCATCGCCAAAGCCCTTTCTTTCATCGAAGAATTTTTTCATCATCGGTATCGAGACCTCATTGCCTAATGCCCATTGGAATTCTTCATAATCCAATGGATTAAGCACGACTTCATGCTCCTCGCTGGGAATCATTATATCTTTGACATTCTGTCGAATCGATAAAAGTGAGCCAGTTTCAATGTAATCATATCTGCCATCTTCAACAAGATACTTTATCGCTTGGCGTGCAAGGGGACATTTCTGCACTTCATCGAATACTATGGCTGACTGGCGTTCGATTAGTTTCACCTTATATATTACCTGCAACCGAGCGAAGACATAATCCAAATCTGATATATCATCAAACAAATCCTTAACTTCCCTGGGACATTTAGCGAAGTCAATTATAAGGTGGCTTTCATACTCTGATTCTACGAATCGTTTTGTCAAAGTAGATTTGCCAACGCGACGAGCGCCCTTGATCAGCAATGCCGATTTGCCCCGAGAGTTGACTTTCCACTCCAACATCTCCTTATAAAGTTTCCTCTTGAATATCATAATCAAATTATTTTTCGACGGCAAAGTTACCCATAATATCCCGAATCCCCAAATTTGATTTAATAAATCCGCACCGAATCCCCAAATTCATATAGCCATTTCTGCACCGAATCCCCAAATCTTAACTATTTTTTTGGAGGTTGAGCCAAAAATTACTAACTTTGCACTCAGTAAAGATGGGCGCTTAAGAGAGCCAAAACAGTTAAAATTGAAGGTGCTGACAGCACTGTTAACCATTTTGTATACTTAAAGCGCAACCTGCTCATTATTAGATATATGCTATAATTGCATCGGTTTTTATTTCCGTGCCTGCGGATTCCCCATCGCCATAGTTTCTTGAAGATTAGATAGTCCGCTTTTCGGAAAGT
>VSPM01000068.1 GCA_009775365.1 Muribaculaceae bacterium | reverse complement strand
GCAAAGGTAGACATTTTCGCTATAAAATACCACTATTTCTGTAAACTTCGGCCGATCTTAAATGAAAGAGCCGTGCAACGTGTGCGATAAATTGTTCTGAAGAATTTAGTTTTTAATATTAATTAACTAAGTTGCTGCTTTAAGGCTTCGATTTTTCGTTCAAGATTCTCGCCCTGTCGCTGAAGTTTCTCCTTCTCAGATTCAAGTTCTTTGATGAGTCTTGACTTCTTAATTCTTTCAAAATTATTCACATCGTCGGCCACTTCATTTGCGGCGTCCCAAAGTTTCTCTGAATCTCTCGGAGAAAGTGAGTCAAGGTCGTTGATAACTTTTTTTGCTTTCTTTAGCAGTTCGAGAGCGAGAGCCGCAGACGGTTGCTCGTCATCATCTGAAGAGATGTTTCTGCGTCTTCTCCATGCTATTATAGAGGAATACTGCTTGTTGATGTCTTTTTCGTCGAACTTTCTGCGTGTTTCCTCATCCTTTCCTTCAAGAAAGGCATCGCGATAGAGGGCAATTGTTTCGGTCTTTTTCATTTTAACTTTAATTTGATGTAAAGATAATTAAAAATTTTCAACAATCCGGCTGATGTCTGCAATTAATTCTAATAGTGCGCTCTAATCTGCTCAAAAATCGCCGCCCCTACGACTCCGAAATTTTAAGGAACGAACTCCTAACATTATTTTGTGGCTCAGTTGTTGAAATCCGTTGTGAAAGATTGGATTATTTTGTAATTTTGCAGCCGGGAGCCAAGGCTTCATGCGGAATGGTGGCAGCGTCCGCATCAGTAATAAGATTAAATTTTTTTTAGAATGAGAAAAGAATCAGAACTTGAAGGCGTTACCCTTCTGGGCTGCCAAGGTGTGGCGTATCCCACAGACTATGCGCCCCAATTGTTAGAGACTTTTGAGAACAAACATCCGGAAAATGAGTATGTAGTAACGTTTGATTGCCCGGAATTTACTACGCTGTGTCCAAAGACAGGACAGCCTGACTTCGGGCACATAATAATCTCTTACATACCGCGAGAGAGAATGGTAGAGAGCAAAAGCCTCAAGTTATATCTCTTCAGCTTCAGGAATCATGGCGACTTTCATGAAGATTGCGTAAATATTATCATGAAAGACTTGTGGAATCTGATGGACCCTAAATATATAGAGGTGAAAGGGCTTTTCATGCCGAGAGGCGGAATATCCATCTATCCGTTTGCTAATATGGGAGATTCTGATCATGAAGAGTTGTGTATAAGGCGTCGCGAAGCTGCGCTCGATATGAAAAAATAAGATTATGGGAAAAGATTCTGTAATTATCCTCTCCGGAGGCATGGACAGCGTGACTCTTCTTCATTACAAGAAAGACAGAATAGCGTTGGCTGTAAGTTTTGACTACGGGTCAAACCATAATGCCCGCGAGATAGAGTGTGCGGCAAAGCAATGCGAAATTCTTGGAATCGATCATCTTGTGATTCCATTGGATTTCATGTCAAAGTATTTCAGGAGTTCTTTGCTCTCGGGTGCCGGAGATATTCCGGAAGGTCATTATTCGGATGAGAATATGAAGTCGACGGTGGTGCCGTTCCGCAACGGCATAATGCTTTCGGTGGCATGTGGCCTTGCCGAGTCGCGTGGCCTTCTTCATGTCATGATGGCCAATCATGGTGGCGACCATGCAATTTACCCTGACTGTCGCCCGGATTTTGTAGAAGCCATGAGCGAGGCCATGAGATGTGGCACATATGACGGAGTGACTATCGAGGCGGCTTTCACAAACATAACGAAGGGTGACATAGCGGCGCTCGGGAAGAGGCTTGGAGTGGACTATTCTCTTACTTATTCCTGCTATAAGGGGGGTGAGAAGCATTGCGGAAAATGTGGCACTTGCGTGGAGCGTCGCGAAGCTATGGCTGAGGCCGGAATCGACGACCCCACAATATATGAAGACTGACTATGTATTACGTTAAGAAAAGATTCGAGATAAGCGCAGCCCATAGGCTTGAACTCAGTTACAAGAGCAAGTGCAGCAATCTTCATGGCCACAACTGGATTGTGACTGTGGAGTGCAGGTCGCGAGAGTTGAACGCCGACGGCATGGTGGTGGATTTCACTCACATCAAGGAGATGGTGATGGATCGTCTTGACCATTCTGTTATAAATGATGTGATTGAATGCAATCCCACGGCAGAAAACATTGCGAGATGGATTGTAGACACTGTGCCGTGCTGCTGGCGCTGCGAGGTGCAGGAGAGTGAAGGAAACACGGCAATCTACGAGAAAGATTGAAGGGATCTGGAACGAGATATGAGAAAAATCAACGAAATTTTTTATTCACTTCAGGGAGAGGGCGCCCACACAGGCGTCCCTTCTGTTTTTGTGCGGTTTTCCGGCTGCAATCTGAAGTGTAGTTTTTGCGACACTCAGCATCATGATGGAAAAATGATGACGGATGACGAGATTGCGGATGTGGTGAATAATTATCCGGGAAGATGGATAATTCTCACCGGAGGGGAGCCGACAATGTGGATTGACAGCAAATTTGTGGCTTATCTCAAGGAGCGCACCGGGAAAATGGTGGCGATAGAGACCAACGGCACAAATCCTGTGCCGGAAGGGATTGACTGGGTGACAGTATCGCCAAAATACGGCATGAATGGAGCCGGAGATTATGATTTGAAAGTGGCTCATGCGGATGAGCTGAAAGTGGTAGACTTGGGTCAGCCGCTCGATTCTTATTTCAGACTTGATTGTGTTGACAGCGCTACAAGATTCTACCTTCAGCCTTGTTTTGTGGACAATGCAGGCGAATGTGAGGCTAACAGGCAGCGAACAGTCAGAAGGGTCATGGACGACTCTCGGTGGACTCTTTCGGTGCAGCTTCACCGCTTCCTGAATATTCCATGAGTTTTACAGGAGGTTGGTTTTGTGGGAACATGAAAACATTATCCCCTATGCGGCACGTGCCGCATAGGGGATAATGTTTTCAAACAGGATGCCTGATCGATTCGGATTCTGACTCAATGAGCCGCTCCGGATGTCAATTATAATTTTGAGCCGAGTTTACGCTTGGGCTTAACAGGAGTTTCCACAACAGGCTGGTCTACGCCCACAAGTGCACCGTCAACCATGATGCGTCCGCAATATTCACATACAATCACCTTTTTGTGCATCTTTATTTCAAGCTGGCGTTGCGGGGGAATGCGGTTGAAGCAGCCTCCGCAGGCACTTCTCTGCACAGTGACGATGCCAAGCCCGTTGCGAGCATTTTTGCGGATTCTCTTGAAGGCGGCGAGAGTATAGTCATCGATTTTCTGTTCGAGTTCTTTTGCCTTGACGCGTATGTTCTCTTCCTCCATGCGAGTTTCCGACACAATTTCGTCAAGTTCTTTGCGCTTTTCCTCGAGGATGTGCTGATTGTCGGCCAAACCCTCTTCTGCACGCTGTATTTCAGCGGCTTTCTGCTCCTGCTTTTCAGTAGCCTCTCTGATGTTTTTCTCAGCGAGCTCTATTTCAAGACCTTCAAATTCTTTCTCCTTTTCGAGGAATGCAAACTCACGGTTGTTGCGCACATTGTTGATTTGCTCCTCATACTTTTCGATTTTCACGCGGCGGTCGGCAATCTCACCCTTTTTCTGGTTGACGAATGCTTTCAGATCTTCAATCTCATCCTTATATTTCTGGATGCGTGTCTGATATCTGATGATTTCGTCTTCGAGGTCTTTCACCTCGTTGGGAAGTTCTCCGCGAAGAATCTTGATTCGGTCAATCTCCGAGAGGTAAGACTGAAGTTGGAAAAGATTCTGGAGGCGTTCTTCCACGCTGCGTTCTTTGTCGTTCTTTTTGTCGGTAGCCATTGGCATATCTCTTTATTACATGTATTTGATAGGATTGGTTTCGGTCTCTGCAAAATATGTGACGAAATCAGGATATTTCTCACGGATGATTTTTGAAAAAATCTTCTTAGTGCAGAGTTCGCTTTCATAATGTCCGATGTCGGCAATTATGATGTCGAGCCCGAATGTGGTGAAATCGTGATATTTCACGTCGCCGGTTACAATAATGTCGGCACCGTTGGCGATAGCATCAGCAATAAGCGAGGCTCCGGCTCCGCCGCACACGGCCACTTTTCTCACCACGAGCTGAGGGCATTGTGCTGAATAGCGCAGGCATTTCACCTTGAAAGCTTCCTTGATGTTGCGAAGGAATTCTATTTTCGGTGTGGGCTGCACATCGCCTATCACTCCAAGTCCCACGGATGGGTCGCCCGGTTTTGGTTCGAGCACCTTTAGGTTGTGCAGGTCTAAGACGTGGGCAATCTCATGGCTCACACCTTCCCATGCGGAATCAAGGTTGGTGTGGGCCGAATAGATTGCGATGTTCTCTTTGATTGCTTTTATCACGATTCGCTCGGTAGCGGTGCGCCCTGTCACCTCTTTAAGCCCTTTGAAAAGCAAAGGGTGGTGAGAGATGATAAGGTTGCAGTGACGTTCAATAGCCTCATTGATCACATCTTCAGTCACGTCAAGGCAGAGGAGGGCGGCGCTGACTTCCATGTCGGGGTCGCCCACTTGCAGTCCGGCGTTGTCGTAAGATTCCTGCAGCATTTTAGGCGCGAAATCTTCGATTGTGGCTGCGATGTCTTTTACCTTTAGCATTTTGTTCGTGTTCACGTCGAGGGAAAGGATTTAGTGTTATTCTCAGTCATTCAACGGCTTCAACTCCAGGAAAAGTTCATCGAGCTGAGCCTGGTCGATTGGCGACGGCGATTCGTTCATTACGTCTCTTCCGGAATTGTTTTTCGGGAATGCGATAACGTCGCGGATTGTGTCGAGCCCGGCAAGAATTGAAACGAAACGGTCGAACCCGAGGGCGAGGCCTCCATGAGGAGGTGCGCCGAACTTGAACGCATTCATGAGAAATCCGAATTGTTCCTGAGCCTTTTCCGGTGTGAACCCGAGAAGCTCGAACATCTCGTTCTGGAGTTTGGGGTCGTGTATTCTTATTGATCCGCCTCCAAGTTCTGTGCCGTTCACAACAATGTCGTAGGCTGTGGCACGCACATTTCCGGTGTCGGTGCGAAGTTTGTCGATGTCATCGGGATTGGGCGATGTGAAGGGATGGTGCATAGCGTAGTAACGCTGTGTTTCGTCGTCCCATTCAAAGAGCGGGAAATCAATCACCCAAAGAGGAGCGAACACATTCTTGTCGCGCAAGCCGAGTCTGCTTCCCATCTCAAGACGCAGTTCACACAGTTGTTTGCGGGTTTTCATCTTTTCTCCGCTCATTACGAGGATGAGGTCGCCCGGCTCAGCTTCCATGCGTTCTGCCCATTTGGCGAGGTCTTCGGGAGTGAAGAACTTGCCTACAGAGCTCTTGAAGGCTCCGTCTTGCTCAACTTTTACCCACATAAGCCCTTTGGCGCCTACTTGCGGACGTTTCACAAACTCTGTGAGCTCGTCAATCTGCTTACGGGTGTAGTTGGCACATCCTTTGGCATTGATGCCAACTGTGAGTTCAGCATCGTCAACAACAGCGAACCCTTTCCCTTTCACAAGGTCGGTGAGTTCGACGAACTGCATTCCGAATCTGATGTCGGGCTTGTCGCTGCCATAAAGGCGCATGGCATCGTTCCAAGTCATTCTCGGGAACGGGTCGGTGAAGTCTATTTCTTTCACATATTTGAAGATGTGTTTCACGAGGCCTTCAAACATGTCGATAACGTCTTCCTGCTTCACGAAGCTCATTTCGCAGTCGATCTGAGTGAATTCCGGCTGGCGGTCTGCACGGAGGTCCTCATCGCGGAAGCATTTTGCAATCTGGAAGTAGCGGTCGAATCCGCTCACCATGAGCAATTGCTTGAAAAGCTGCGGGCTTTGCGGAAGAGCGTAGAACTCACCCGGATTCATGCGTGAGGGCACAACGAAGTCGCGGGCTCCTTCTGGTGTGGACTTCACGAGAATAGGGGTTTCAATTTCAAGGAATCCTTTAGAGTCAAGATAGCGGCGGATTTCAAAAGCCATCTTATGGCGAAGCTCAAGATTTTTTCTCACAGCCGGACGGCGAAGGTCGAGATAGCGGTATTTCATTCTCAAGTCGTCGCCACCGTCGGTGTTGTCTTCGATAGTGAATGGAGGAATATCGCTTTTGTTGAGCACTTTCAAATCTTCGGCGATAATCTCGATTTCTCCGGTTGGGATGTTGGCGTTTTTGCTCGTGCGCTCTGCAACTGTGCCTGAGATCTGCACCACGTATTCTCTTCCGAGAGTGTTGGCAGCATTGAAGAGATTATTCTCTTCTTCATTTTCACTGGTGTTGAATACAACCTGGGTAATTCCATATCGGTCGCGGACATCCACAAATGTCATGCCTCCCATTTTGCGGCTGCGCTGCACCCATCCGGCAATCGTCACCTTACGTCCGGCATCGGAGAGACGCAATTCGCCACATGTCTTGTCTCTATACATATTTGAATAAATTGAGGTCTTTTGATTTAGCTATTTTAACCATTTTAGGGAGCCGCTGAATGGTTAGTGGCTCCCGACTATCGGTTTAAACGTGCAAATTTACATAGAAATTCGCTTATTTCCCACCACAGAGGCGAAAAAATTTATTTTATATATGTTTCAAGGGCTTCAAACACACCTTTCGGGGTGATTGTAAGGTTGGAGCACGATGCGGGAATCAATACAGATGTGCCTTCTTTCACCTCTTTTGTTTCGTTGCCGCAAGTGAGAACGGCTTCACCTTTTGTGCATATTATTGCCACAAAAGTGTCCCACTCTGAATAGTCGCGCATCACTTCGTGGTCAATTTTCCAGATGTTGGTGGTGAAGAAGGGAGATGTGACGAGATTTACGGGGATGTCGTTGTGGATTGTGTAGTCAACAGGTTTCCCTTCCGTATCATCGAAGTTGATGGCATCGAATGCCTCTTTTATGTGAAGCTGGCGTTCGTTGCCGTCCTGGTCTTTGCGCTTATAATCGTAAAGACGATAGGTTATGTCGGATGTCTCTTGAATTTCAGCCACAAATGCCCCTTTCCCAATGGCGTGGACACGCCCTGCGGGAATAAAGAAAGTGTCGCCGGGCTTGATGGGATTGAAGTTGAGCACATCCATTATTTCGCCGGTCTCGACCAGGCGTTCATATTCTTCTGGTTTTACGCTGCAGTTGAATCCATTGGCAAGGACAGCGCCTTTTTCCGCCCCCAGCACATACCACATCTCTGTCTTCCCGAATATCTTCCCTCTTTCTCTGGCGAGCTCGTCGGATGGATGCACCTGCACGGAAAGATCCTGGCAGGCGTCGATAAATTTTATGAGCAAAGGGAAATCGTTGCCATATTTTTTATAGTTCTTTTCGCCAAGCAAATCAGCCTTATAGCGTTCTACGAGCTGAGGGAGGGTCAGACCTTTGTCCGGTCCGTCTGCCACTATTGATTCAGAACCTTCCATTCCTGATATTTCCCAGCTTTCGCCAATTTCTTTTTGCGATGTCTTCACCCCTTTGAATGGCGCGATTTTTTCGCCGCCCCAGATGATTGATTTAAATATGGGTTCAAATGTCCACATGTATATATCTTTTTTAAGAATGTTGGTAACGATGCCACGCCTTAAAATGGTTAGTGGCATAGCGGTTATTATTTCTGCAAGTTGTCTTATAGATTCAGAATAATAACGTTGCCAAGACCTATTCGTTCGGTGAGGCGTTATATATTTATAAACTGTTTTACGAGTCTGTGAATATTAATTTTATTGATGCCAAATTTTTTGAATTATGAGCGATGTATTAAGCTATGAGGAGAAGAAGGAATTGCCGGACAGTGTGTTCGGACTTCCCGAGAGGAGAGAATATCCTATGCCTGATGCAGCCCATGTGAGGGCTGCGGAGTCATATTTCAGATATTGTCCTGAAGAATTGAAGCCTAAGCTTGCAAGGGCTATACTCAGATTTGCAAAAGAATATGGAG
This sequence comes from Muribaculaceae bacterium, assembly GCA_009775365.1. Lineage (GTDB taxonomy): Bacteria > Bacteroidota > Bacteroidia > Bacteroidales > Muribaculaceae > Lepagella. The sequence goes on along the minus strand of VSPM01000068.1, from coordinate 5,903 downwards.
TAGACGTAGAAAGCTCGACTGTGCTGTCATGCGCCGGTAAATGAATTCCGGGGCATTCAGGCTGTTATTCCGCCTATAAGCCGGCTTTGCCGGTGCCTTCTTCATTCTCATTGTCATCGGGCGCCGGATATTTCATCATCATTTCGATGGCGAAATCAAGAATCGCGTCTTTCCCTTTTGCAAGCTCTTCATCCGGAGAATGCACTTCGCATCCCGGCGATGGCTCCACCCCGTTTTCAATGTGTTCCATGTCAGCGTTTAGTGTCGGACATGCAGAGAACCGTATCGCCCATCCGTTGGGAAGTTCTGACGAGAATGGCATACCTCCTCCGCCTCCGGTTTTCGCCCCTATGACAGTCACGTTTGGAAGATTCTTCATAACCGACACAAAATCGTTGGCTGCGGAGAAGCATGAGCGGTTGGTGAGCAATGCTATAGGCCCGTCCCACATCACGCGCCCCTCTTCGGCCGGTTTATACTCCATTGGGTAAGGCTCTGAGAAATCAGAATGGCCGGGGCCTGTTTTGTGGATTAAGTATCCGCCGGTGATTTTCTCTTTGATGAAGCGGCCAAGAAGGGTGTCGATGTTTGTCAGCGCCCCGCCCCCGTTGTTGCGGATGTCTATAATCAAGCCTCTGCTTCGCGACAGAATCGCCAGAATATAGTCGAGCGAAGTGTCGCCTATCATGTAGGAGAACGAAGGGTAATATATATATCCCACTTTATTCTCGAACTGTGTGTACATGATTCCGTTTGTTGTGAGCCAATCAAACTTGAGATAGTATTCCTCAAGCGTGCGGAGGCTGAAGTCTTGCGGATAATCGGTCCACCATGCCCTGTAGTAGCTTGTGTCGAATCGAGAAGAGAGGTTGACATGTCCGTCGCGCAACTCGTCAAGAAGGGCAGAGCATATGAAAAAGAGTTCCACAAAGTTGGTTTCAGGCGAGATAAGTTTGCGATAAGACGCGGCGGTAGCCCTCCAGTCTATGTCTTTTTCTTCAAAAAAACAGTAGCGCGAATCCACTATGTCGACTAATGCGTCGAAATTGCCATATACGTCGTCTTTATAATCCGGAGAGTCGTGGCATGAAGTGAGCCACGGGGCGACGGTTATGGCCAGAAGCAGGCTTAATATGTGTAGTTTCTTTTTCACGTCAGTAAAGAGAGTATATTTTTTCTCCCACAATTCGAGGCGCCCGCTTTTTGAGCCCGATGCCTCCGGGGATTATCCCTATCACAAAGGAGTGGGTAAATATTTTTGTGTTCAGATTGTTGGCCCATTGAGTGTCGGCATTGAACCGATAGCCAATCATGGTAGCGGTGCGTCCGAAATCGAATGTGAGCGACAATAGGTTGTGAAGCCTGAAATTATTGCCCCACCATCCTGCGTGGGCCAATCCTTTATGGTTGCCAAGATAGATTTCATAGTATGTCTCGCCGTATTCGGGGCAGAAGAACACACTCAATGAAGGTATTGATATCTCATCTCTTAGGAGCAGGTCGAGCTTGCCGATTTTAAACGGGTGAGACAGGCTTGCACGCGCAGAAACAGACACCGCCGCCATGGCTTGAACAGGGTTGTTGCCATTTCGCAGCAGATAATAGGCGCCGCCGTCTATCCCGGCCGAGCCTCCTACGGTAAGCTGCATTCGCTGAGTAAGCATTGTTCGCCATGACATTCCCCAATTGAAGGCGGCTGTGAGGCCAACCATTCTTGCCGTTTCCGCCGGGTTGAGTAGATTTGAGAAGTTGACAGACGCATCAAAACTCATTACGGCTTTTTTCGGATTGAAAGGCATGGCCTTGCTCCAGGCTCCGCTGATTCCTACGTCGGTTCCGGTGTAGTGAAGAGGGGAGAGATATGTGGCAAGCACATTTTTTCTTCCTATCTCCAATGAATATATTCCAGTCACCGGCCTTGATTCGATTGTGTCGTTCAACGCTGGGCGAATGAAAGTGGCGGATGAGGCCAGAAACAGCAGGAGCAATATTTTATGAATAATTTTCATTTCCTTTATTCAGATATGTCGTCGAGAGCAAACAGATCGCCTTGCACTACGATTGGCCCTGATTTTTCCTCTTGTCCGCTGTCTTCAGTTTCATCTTCAGGTTCCGGCTCAGGTTCCGGCTCAGGTTCCGGCTCAGGCGGGAATCGAGTCGGCTCCAGCTCAGTGATGGCATCGACGGTGAAATTGGAGATTCTTTTCCCTTTCGCCTTGAACCCTTTAACGGCAATGAACTCTTCTGCATCGATTTCTATTGCCGGTCGCACGGAGTCTGCACCGCCGAATGTCACCTCAAGTCTTGGATAAACTGTGTCGGTGAGAAGCAGTATTCGGGATGTGGAGTCGTTGCCAACAAATCTCTGTTGCTTGGCAGAGGGCTCAAACACGAATCTCTTCAGATATGGGAATCCAAGCGAGGAGTCGAACAAGGCGAGTGTCCACACTTTGTGTGGGTCGAATTTCTCTATCTTGAGAATGTTGTCGTCATAATGATTGGAATCTGCGAATGAAGAAGTGAAGTATTCGCCGTCGCGTGTGACCACAAGCACAAGGTCGTCGCCTTGGAACACTCCGAGGCTCTCTCCTCGTCCGTCGTAGTTTAGCCGCAGCACATCGCGGTCGAACCATACTTCGCGCCCTCCCAGTGTGCTTGTTCCTTTTTCAATGAGGCGCACGTCGTCAACTTGATACTTTGTCACAAGATTCCCAAGAGATTCCTTCCCTTTGATGTCAAGTTCCGCGAAATTCACCATCACTTCTTTTGCTCTCGGTCGGCGCCCTGTCTCGTTTGGCTCATCCTTTAGCACAGCTTTCACGATTTCGGCCTCCCCGTTGGGATTGCATGTGAGCCATTCCACTTTCGACCCCGGAGCCCCTTTGGTGATGTTATATTCCTTTTCGCGCGTAAGCCCTGTAATGAAAAAGCGTTTCTTATAGGCGTAGCCAAGGTTTTTACCCTCTGAATCAGTAGTGCCGGGTTTTCCGTGGCGGTATATCACATTATAGATTGTGCGTTTGTCGCCTTTCTTGAATAGCCCTATGTGGATTATTTTCTTGCCCACATAGAGTTTGTCTTGCACTTTCACGAGTTTGTATGTGCCGTCGCGATATATAATGAGAATATCGTCAATGTCGGAGCAGGTGAAAAGGAAGTCATTGTCTTTCAGAGAAGTCCCTAAGAATCCGCCTGTCTTGTCATAGTAGAGTCGCTTGTTGGCTTCTGCCACTTTTGCCGCCTCTATCGAGTCGAATCCGCGCAACACTGTGCGGCGGGGGAATGAGTCGCCATATTTCTCCTTCAGGTGAGCATACCATGCGATTGTGTACTCCACCATGTGGTCGAGGTCAAACTGCAGTCTTTCGATGTCTTTCTGAAGGTCGGCTATGTGGCGGTTGGCTTTGTCGGTATTGAATTTGAGTATGCGCCCCATTTTTATCTCCCAGAGCCTGATGAGGTCTTCCTGTGTCACTTCTCTGAAGAATGAGGGCTTGAAAGGCTCAAGCCTTTTGTCGACATGTGCTATGGCGGCGTTCATGTCTGCCGCCTCTTCCACTTCTTTGTCTTTATAGATTCTCTCCTCTATGAAGATTTTTTCAAGAGAGCAATACAGCTGTGCCTCTTTGGTTTCTGCAAGTTTTATCTCAAGTTCCCGGCGAAGCAGTTCGCGTGTATGGACTACAGAATGTTTCAGCAGATCTGATACCGACAGGAATTGAGGCTTGCTGTCGGCAATCACGCAGCAGTTAGGGGATATGCTGACTTCGCAATCAGTGAAAGCGTAAAGGGCGTCGATTGCTTTGTCGGATGATGTGCCCGGAATCAGGTGAACGAGAATCTCGGCAGTGGCGGCAGTGTTGTCGTCTACTTTCCTGATTTTTATTTTCCCCTTTTCCATTGCCGACAGGATAGAGGCAATGAGAGTGGAAGTGTTTTTTCCGAATGGGAGTTCGGTTATAGCGAGCGTCTTGTTGTCGATTTTCTCGATTTTTGCTCTCACTTTTACGCTGCCCCCTCTTGCCCCGTCATTGTAGCGGGAGGCGTCAAGCAGGCCGCCTGTCTGGAAATCGGGCAGAAGCGAGAAAGGCTCGTTATGAAGATATGCTATGGCAGCATCGAGAATCTCATTGAAATTGTGGGGAAGAATCTTTGACGACAGGCCTACGGCAATTCCCTCCACGCCTTGGGCGAGAAGCAGCGGGAATTTCACCGGCAATGTCACCGGCTCTTTTTTTCTCCCGTCGTAAGATGGTGTCCATTCCGTTATTTTGGGGCTGAACACTGTTTCAAGTGCAAACTCCGAGAGGCGAGCCTCGATATAACGGGGAGCAGCTGCAGAGTCGCCTGTGAGAATGTTTCCCCAGTTCCCCTGAGTGTCGATAAGGAGTTCCTTTTGTCCGAGTTGCACAAGGGCGTCGCCGATAGAAGCATCGCCATGCGGGTGATATTGCATGGTGTTACCCACGATGTTGGCCACTTTGTTGAAGCGGCCGTCGTCGAGAGTCTGCATGGAATGCAGAATGCGACGTTGCACAGGTTTCAGGCCGTCCTCGATGTGGGGAACGGCTCTCTCGAGAATTACATAGCTGGCATATTCAAGATACCAGTTTCGGAACATTCCGGAAAGAATAGTGCGTTTGGCAGCAGGTTCCGGAGCCGGGGTGTCCGGCATTTCTATATCATCGGCCATTGTTCGGAAAAAGTGGAATTTGGCGTAAAGTTAGCAAAAAAATATGAAAAATGCAAGGAGTGAATTGGTTGCGGTTGTTGATGAACCAATGTTATTTAAAATTCAGTATCTGGTTGACGGTTGCCTCTTTTAAAATGACCGTTCCTTTGCTGTCGAGTAGATAAAGTGTAGGCATCTCCGGAAAAACATAGGTTTCGTCATCTTGAATGGGGTCAATTGCGAACCCTATTGTCCATTCCTCGGGCAGTGCGTCTTTAGAGCATTCCCATAGCGCTCTGTCTGTCTCGGGGTCTATTGCGACAACCGACAGCCATTCCGGAATAGGCGAGTGGCGCAGAGTCTCGATGGTGTCGGAGCAATGCCCGCAGTCCGGGTCATAGAAAAGTAAAAGAGTATGTTTGTTTTGCAATGATTCCAGGAGGTGGGATTCTTTCCCTTCCCGTGTTATGAAAGCGAAGTCGTGAGCCAATGTGCCGGGGCGGTTTTTCATTGCCATCTCCATTCTGAATTTGGCGCGTTCACGGTCAGCTTCGCCCGGTATGCCGGAGTTGAGAACTTCTTGAAGAAAGAAAATGTAGCAGTTCTCGTCGCGCATCGGGGAGTCTGTCGAGAAGAAAGCGGACGTTGCGAGGTTATAGAGCGAGATGTATTCCTCGCGGTCTTGTTCTGCAGAACGCATCAGTTTCTTGACAGCGCCTTGCACTGAGTCGGCCGGCAATTCAGATAAGCCGTGTGTGAAAGAATCGAATTTTGCTTTGGCATTATTGCTGTCATCGGCCTTTGCGGCTCCGGCAGACAGCAAAAGAAATAATATGCTTGCAAGAAGAGTGTTTTTTTTCATAGGTAATATTTTAATGGGTCATGCTTGCATAGGCAGCAAGATGCGGTATAAAGTAAGAACAGCCGGGAACCGTATGGCTCCCGGCTGGAAGTTGTGCGCACGAAGGGACTCGAACCCCCACGTCGTGAGACACCAGATCCTAAGTCTGGCGCGGCTACCATTACGCCACGTGCGCATTTCTGACTGCAAATTTATAACTTTTTTTTCAAATACGCAAATCTTCCTCAGAAATTCCAGGGCAACCGCATCGGAATCTACAAAAATTATAAAGATTTAGGCATTATTAAATCGGCATGGTCTTGACATCGGGCGTGAAGGCATTATTTTATAGGCATGAGAAACATGCTTATAACGATATTTGACGGAGTT
>VSPM01000067.1 GCA_009775365.1 Muribaculaceae bacterium | reverse complement strand
CCGAATCGGGTGGTTCTGCGTTCCAGGACACTCAATAATGCGAGTTAATTTTGGAACATAGAACTGAACACCCTAATAACTAAGTCACTTTCCGATGCAGAAGCGGGAGAAGATGGTGTGGAGGAGGGTGTCGGTGGTTATGGCGCCGGTGATTGTGCCGAGGTGGTGCAGGGTTTCGCGTATGTCCTGGGCTATGAAGTCGGCTGAGATTCCATTGTCGATGCCTGCTAATGCTTGCCGGAGAGGGGCTTGGGCCTGTAGCAGTGCCTGATAGTGCCGGGCGTTGGTGACGATTAAGTCGGAGTCCGGGTTGTAGCCATCTGTTGCCAGGTTGTGTAGCTTCTCAATAAGCTCCTCAAGCCCTTCGCCTGTGTATGCACTGAATAGAATCGGTTTCATGCATGATGTCATAACTGACTTACACCGATTCTCTGCAGTGGAGGCTGTGATGTGGTGTTGTTCAAAAAGGGGGCTATTATTAATGTCTGACTTGTTTTGAAGCAGTATTATTTTTGATCCGAGGTTGTTGCTGATGAATGTGTCGAGTTCTTGGGTCTGTGGTTGTAGAGGGGAGGTGGGGTCGATAATCCAGATTATTATGCTCGCTTTGGTCATCTGCAATCGGGCGCGCTCGATGCCAAGTTTTTCAACTTTATCGGATGTTGTGCGAAGTCCGGCGGTGTCAATGAAACGATAGAGTATGCCGTCTATTTCTGCCGTGTCTTCAATGATGTCGCGAGTCGTGCCCGGAATGTCACTAACGATTGCTTTGTCATCACTTAGCAAAAGGTTGAGCAAAGACGATTTGCCTGCGTTTGGTATGCCGGCTATGACTACCGGCACTCCGTTTTTCAGAGCCGCCCCGGATGAATAGGAGTTGGCGAGGCGTGTTATTTTTTTCATTATGGCATTCCCGAGTTCGGAAAGTCTTGTCCTGTCGGCAAACTCCACGTCTTCTTCTGAGAAGTCGAGCTCAAGTTCAAGCAGAGATGCAAAATCTACGAGTTTTTCTCGGAGGAGTTCAAGTTCGCGGGAGAATCCTCCGCGTGTCTGGGAAATTGCGAGTTTGTGTGCGGCCCTGGATGAAGAGGCAATAAGGTCGGCTACGCCTTCAGCCTGAGCGAGGTCAAGGCGGCCGTTGATAAATGCTCTCTGAGTGAATTCGCCCGGAGCTGCCGCATATGCGCCTCTGCGAATCAGGTCGGCTATTATTTCTTTCTGAATCCAGCGAGACCCGTGCACAGAGATCTCTACAACATCCTCGCCAGTGAAAGATGCCGGCGCGCGGAAAATTGTTGCTACAGCTTCGTCGAGCAGGTCGCCGGAAGTGGAGTAATACTTTCCGAGATGGGCCGTATGGCTCAAAGCGTCAGTAAGACTTTTACCTTTCCATGCAGAGTCTGCAATTTCGATGGCTTTAGTCCCTGATATTCTGATAACGGCTATGCCTCCGGCTCCCGGAGCAGTAGACACAGCCGTTATTGTACGGTTCATTTCGAATTGTTCCATTCTTTAAACGAGAATGATGATTCCACCGTTTTTTCAAGTTCATCGGGTAGGGCCGGGAAGAAGTCGTAGCCGGTGATTTTTTCAAGTTCGTCAATGCTCATGGCGTAATCCTGCATATTGCCGGGGGAAGTCATGTTGGGATAAACGAAAGCTATTCCACGCGGTTCTTCCACATAAGGGGCGAGCAACACTTTAAAGAATGCTCCCGGCACTCTCACCTTGGCGTTGCCAATTCTGTTTGTGTCGTCGGCCGAATACAGCGGCCCTGCTATAATCATGATTGCGGAGTCTCGTTTTGCCCATTGGCGCTCTTTGTTTTCAAGAGTGTTCCATGCTCCGGCATTAAGTTTATGGTCTTGCGGGCATATGTTTGCCATTACAAAGCAGTCGTTCATAGCCTCAATGCTCCACTTCTGGTCGGCGGCGGGGCACATGTGTCCTCTGTCATAGCCAGAACGGGTGTAGTCTTTTGTGGAGGGACATCCTTCAATATCGGGGTCTGTCCAGAAATTGTCGGTGCGGTCGATGTCATTTTTAACCTCATCCCCCAAAAGCTCCCACGCTACATAGTTAGGAGTCTTGTTGTCTTTGTTGAAAGATACAGTAAATCCTATATATTCTTTTATTTGAGAGTAAAGGTCTTCCGGGAGCGTCACCGTCTCCAGTCCCGGGAAATGTTCTGTCTGGCCTGTATGGTTGTCGTCAGGGAAAGAAGGTGAGTCGTTGTCGCATGAAGAGTTTAGCGACATGATGGCTCCGCACGCCATAAGCGAAATGCTCATGGCCGTAATTAAAGTTCCAAGGCTGCTTAGTCCGGTTCTTTTTCTTTTTGGCATGATTAATAAGTGTTAAATTATGTGTGAATGTCTTCAAAATCATTGCAAAGATAGTAAATAAAGGAGATTCTTGCAATTGGTGGTGGTATTTTGTGATTATGGGAGTAGGTCTTATGTCGGCCATGTAGGTGTCAGCGAAAGTCGGAAGGCAGGGTTTTGAATTTTTCTTTAAATCTTCTGTTAAAGTTATTTGGGTCAGGCATCCCCACCATTGCCTTGATTTCTTTTATTGTCAGGCTGCTCTCTTTTAAAAGGAGGGAAGCTTTGGAAAGGCGTGTGTCTCTAAGATATTCTGCCGGTGACATCCCCTTTAGCTCTTTTATCTTGTTGTAAAGATGAGCCCTGCTTATTTTTAATTTTTCAGAGAGCGTATTAATGTCAAATTCCGGGTCTGCAATGTTATTTTCAATTATTCTGTCGATATTTTCAAGAAACATTTTATCTGATTTCTTTTCGAGCAGGGCAACCTGTGCTTTAACATTTTGAGGAAGAGAATCATTAATCTTTGATGCTTTTATCTTTTTTAATGTCAAGGCAGCCAGCACCTCACAGTTGAATGGCTTAGGCAAAAAATCGTCGGCCTCAGACTTGATGGCTTTAAGAAGGTTTCGGCTGTCGTGGAAATCAGATATCAGTATAATCGGTATTGTCTTAAATTCAGGATTGCATTTCAGATTATTTATCAGGTCATAAGAAATCTGCTCCCTGTTGTCGGTGTCGATTATGATTGCATCAGGACGAGATTCAGAGATTGTGTCGATTACGTTCGCAGTGTCGCATATTGAGGCTGTCATGAATCTGGCCATGCACCTTCTTATTACATCGGCAAGCTGAGTGTCTTTGACAACAATCATCACATAAATGTCTCTATTTATAGGGAAATCCGCCATCTCAGAGATGTCGTGTTTTGTCATCTCTGAAATGTCAGGATGCAATTCTTTGAAATCGGCGAGATTTTCAATTAGTTGCATGAGCTTTTCATTGCTGTTCCTGAGATGCTGTATGTCGGTTCTTGAAAGTTTTGTTTCCGAGGGATATTTAAGTTTTTCGATTATGGAGCGGATCACGGTGAGTGGGGTTCTGAATTCGCGAGTAGCCTGGATAACAAATTCAGTTCTAAATCTCCGATTGTTACGTTCCGTGAGCAGTTCGTTATGTATTTTGATTTTAGTTTTGATGAGGTATGATATATATGCAATGATGGCAAGTGCGAATATCGCATAGGCTGTGTAGGCTCACCATGTTCGCCACCATGGGGAGATTATTGAAAATTTATGAGTGGCGGCGGGCCCTCAAGGCACGTTCCCGAATCTGCATTGGGCTGTGAATTCATAGGTGCCTGGCGGAAGATCTGTGTAAAACAGCCAGCCCTCTTTGAAGGGGGATATCCAACTATTGTCGTAGCCTTTAAGCATGAATCTGAAGGAAAGTGAATCCGCGCATATATCTGGTTCGGAACTACAGAAAAAACGCAAGTTGTTTTGCTTGTGGTTCAGTCGGAGAGAATCGGTCACGTTCTCTCCATATGCCCATATGGAATTCAGATAAGTGCGAGGCCCGGGCGTTGCTATTGCCGCAAGGGTTGCGGCAATAGCCATAAGTATGAGGATTATTGGCGGAGATAAATATGATCTTAGATTTTATCTTAACTCACATGGGTTTGAAGGCACTGTCACTGCAAATGTGGTGGCAGAATCGGGCAAAGTATTGGCCTCATGCCAATTCAAGGTGGAGAAAGAGAGAGGCTGGCAGGAATATACGTCGGTGCTCACTCCTGAATCTACCGACTATAAGGCAACTCTTCAACTTGAGTTTGACAATGCCGGAAAAGGAAGGTTGTGACAATCAACAGGGTGTCGAACGGAGAATCCAACGTAGACCATTATCCCGGTGGAGAGAGCCTTCATCTTGAAAAAGACAAATGGTATAAGGTGAAAGTGGATCTTGGGGAAGGGAACAAGGTGAGCGCTTTTGTCGATGGCAAAAAGGTGTTTGAGCAGATGGCTTCTGCCCCCACCGGACATTACACGGCGGCAGGCTATGACGAGAGCGCAGGTGAGACTGTCATAAAGGTTGTAAACTCCACAAATGAGCCTTATGATGCCACTATCGTGATGAATGCTTCAAAAGTGTTGCCCGAAGGAAAGGCGATAACTCTTAGTGCATCCGATAAAAAGGCGGAAAACAGCATGGAGAATCCTGAAATGACAGTGCATAGGCCTTGAGTATGTGGCATTGGAAGGCCAGAGCTGCGGAGTCGCACAGGTGCTTGAGGGGTTGCAAGCTATATCTTTGATTTTTGCGGAGGCGGCAACAACAGCAAGAGCGATGGAGTCACTACTGAGATGACCATATTCACAGAGAAAGAGAATATGGAAGACATCACTGCAACGGTGAAAGGGTGGGATTTTGTAGACCCTGAGCGCGTGGCATTGCTCGGGTGCAGCCAAGGTGGGCTCGTGGCGTCTTTGACAGCGGCTGCGAATCCTGGAGATTACAAATCGTTGGTGCTGGTTTTTCACGATGGACTGTTTGTGGCTTTGCAACATAATAGACCATAATATAACCAAACATTATGTGAAGAGCGGTGAGGACTTTTGGGAGGAAAAGTTCTTGCCGCTATTTCTTATGTCATAAATTATTAGTAATTTTGTGAAGACTAACATTCAGACAAATGAAATTAGACGATTTGAAAGGGAAAGGATTGCGGGGAGAGCCGGTGAGCCGAGAAGAGGCAGACTGGCTTGCGGCATATCCTGACCTTGATGCCCTTTGCGACGCAGCCAATGAGATAAGCCGCCGATGGCAAGGCAACAATGTAGACTCATGCTCGATAGTGAATGCCCGGAGCGGTCGCTGCGGAGAGGATTGCAAATGGTGTGCCCAGGCATCGCGCCATCATACCGGTTGCGACACCTACAATTTTCTTGACCCTGAAGAGGTGATGAAAGCGGCTTCGGACAATGACCGCGAGGGTATTCGAAAGTTTTCGCTTGTGACGAGCGGTCGCTCAGTGGTGAAAAAAGATCTTGAGGCATTCTGCGAAGTGTTTCGTTCGCTTTCAGAAAACACCGGTCTCCATCTTTGTGCGTCGATGGGCCTTCTCGGGGAGGAAGAAATGAAGATGCTGAAGAAGGCCGGCGTGAGACGCTATCATTGCAACATGGAGACGTCTGACAAGTTTTTCCGCACTCTTTGCACCACACACACTCCCGACGACAAACGGCGCACCATCAGGGCGGCCCGCGCGGCAGGGCTTGAAGTTTGCTCCGGAGGCATAATCGGAATGGGGGAGAGCATGGCCGACAGAATCGATTTTGCATTTGAACTTCTCGATCTTGATGTCGATTCTGTGCCAATCAACATACTAAACCCCATAAAGGGGACTCCTCTTGAAAACACGCCCCTCATTTCGGAGGAAGATATTATCCGCACGGTGGCTTTGTTCCGCTTCATAATGCCCACAAAGTCGCTTCGCTTCGCCGGCGGACGAATGCGCCTTAGCCACAAATCGATGCTCCGCATCATGACAGGAGGCATGAACGGCGTTCTGATGGGCGACATGCTCACCACGGTGAGCAACACAATAGCCGACGACCGCGTATTGTTTCAGGAGGCAGGGATGCAATTCTGAGCCACACGCGCCGATCGGCCAAACCTCAAACCTCATAACCAAATTATTGACTTGTGAAGAGATCTATCTATTCTTATGCTGCCGAGGCGGGATTGCCGGTCGGCCTTTATCTTTCGATTATGTCGGCATGCCTGCTTATGAGTCTGCGCATAGAAGCGTTGCCGATGCTTCTGTTGCCCCTTGCCGCAGGTTTCCCGGTCATGCTGGGGTTTATTATGAGGCGGATATCCCGCGATGAGCCTTCGTATATGAAAATATCTGCTCTGTGGTTAGGCGGCATCTATTCCGTGATATTCGGCACTCTTATATGCTGTCTGCTGTCGGCGTTGTATCTTATGTTTGTAGATCCCGGGTTTATCCATTCATATGTGTGGAGCGCCATAGAGTCGATAGAGAGTTCTCCTATGGCTTCTGAATATGCCGCCACAACGGCATTGATGCGAGAGGCTATGGAAGCCCACATCCTGCCCACCTCCATGGAGTTTGTGATTACGATGGGCTGGTTCACCTGCTTTGCCGGGTCGATGCTGTCGTTGCTTCTTGCAGTGGTGATAGTGAAATGGGGCAAGAGAAATCCGCAGCGTATGCCGGGATGAAAGCGTTGCCCAGAGGGCGATTTTGAAGCGGCAGTTGCCAAAAAAACAAATAATATGGGGAGTGTGAATATTTTTTTGTAAATTCGCACTTGAAACAAACCATTGTCATCTTGATAAAGATGGATATATCAGTAGTTATACCATTATATAACGAGGAGGAATCGCTCCCCGAGCTTTCCGCATGGATAGAAAGAGTGATGCAAGCCAACGGATTCACCTACGAGGTTATATTTGTAGACGACGGGTCGACCGACCGTTCGCTTGAAGTGATACGCGGCCTTGCCGCCGGGAATCCAAATATTCATGCAGTGTCGTTCTCCCGGAATTACGGCAAGTCCCCGGCACTCAACACCGGGTTCCGGCGTGCCAAGGGGGATGTGGTCATCACGATGGATGCCGACCTCCAGGACAGCCCCGACGAGATTCCGGAGCTTTACCGCATGATTACGCGCGATGGCTACGACCTTGTGTCGGGCTGGAAGAAAAAGCGTTATGACCCATTGTCGAAAACGATACCGACCAAACTGTTTAACGCCACTGCCCGCAAGGTGAGCGGCATAAAGAATCTTCATGACTTTAATTGCGGGCTCAAGGCATATCGCAACGCAGTGGTGAAGCATATAGAGGTGTATGGCGACATGCACCGCTATATACCGTATCTTGCTAAAAATGCGGGCTATCGCAAGATAGGGGAGAAGGTGGTGCAGCATCAGGCCCGTAAGTATGGACGCACAAAATTCGGCCTTGACCGTTTTATCAACGGCTATCTCGATCTTGGCACGTTGTGGTTTCAGTCTAAGTTCGGTGTCAAGCCGATGCACATATTCGGGCTTATGGGTTCGCTTATGTTTCTGATCGGTTTCCTGGCAGTGCTTGTGGTGCTCGTCTTGAAGATAGTGAGCATGAACAGCGACACCTATCATTTCTATCTCACAAAATCGGTTTATTTCTATTTATCGTTGGCATCGATGATAATGGGCCTGCAGTTTTTCCTGTCAGGATTTATCGGAGAGCTTATAATCAGAAATTCTCCTGAGCGCAACACCTATCTTATCGCCGAAGAGATTTAACGGCGGCTGAATAGGTCAAGTATCAATGTCTAATTAAAAAGATTTGAAAGCGAAGACAAGACATATTCTCCGTGTGGCCGGGAGGCTGTTGACGCCGATGGGGATGGCTGCGGTAATCATTGCCGGGGCTTGCACGAACGACGAATGCTATGAGAACAAGAATTCTCTACCTTTGGCAGGGTTCTACAGTTCGGATTCACACCCGGCCTCGATATCGCTTGACTCGATATCGATAATAGGAATAGGCGCTCCGGGCGATAGTGTGCTGCATGACTCCGTGAGCGGATTGAGCCAGTCTTATCTTCCATTCCGCATCGACCAGGGGGAGACGGTGTATGAGATAAAGTATCTTTCGGGAATGCTCGGAAGATATCGCATAGCCGACACAATCACATTTAACTACGAGATTGTGCCATGGTTTGTGTCGTCGGCTTGCGGGGCGGTGTATGATTACAAAATCACATCGATCGAGACAACGCATAATATAATAGATTCCGTAGTCTGCCCCATGGGCGTGATAGACAACACTAATGCCGAGAACTTGAGAATTTATTTCCGTGTGGCTACAAAGGAAGAGGGGGAATGACATGAATATATTCAGGAAGATTTCGGTTGCAGCCGCTGTTGCGGCGGTGATGGCATCGGCCACGGCGGCGAGCGCACAGAAGAAGATAACACCTGTGGACACTGACCCCACTAAGCCTCCTCAGCCTGTGCTTCATTACTATGACAAGCATGGAAACCCGCTTGAGGAGCCGGTGTTGTTTCTTGCAGACCTCGACACGGTGACTAATGTTAAATCAGGGCCTGTGTATCCTCTTTTGCAGTCGGCGAGCATAGGTGTGAATTTTTTTGACGGCGTAATGTTGCTTGCAGGTCAGAAACATGCAAGTTTCGATGTCTGGGCTTCGCTGTCGCTTCACAACTGGTTTGAGCCAGTGGTGGAGTTTGGCGTGGGTTTTGCCGACAACAAGCCGGAGGAAGGGAATTTCCATTACAAGGGTAAGCCGTCGTTTTATGGCAAGATAGGGTTGAATTATAACTTCTTGTATAAAAGCAATCCCGACTATCAGGTTTATCTTGGCTTGCGTGGAGGTTACACGTCATTTAAATATGATATAACCGACATCACGATTAACTCATCATATTGGGGGCAGAGCAACACATTTTCCATACTCAATCAGAGTGCTCATGCGTTATATGGCGAGGTGTTGGCCGGAATCAAGGTGAAGATATGGAAAGAATTGTCGATGGGGTGGAATTTTCGCTACAAGTTTAAGTTCAACAGCAGTAACGGAGCAAATTCAACGCCGTGGTTCATACCCGGCTATGGCACAAAATCACCCTTGTCGGCTTCGTTTTCGCTGATTTATACGCTTCCGCTTTCAAAACCGAAAGTAGCGGAAGATGACAATGCAGGGGAGTATGGAAAGGAGATTCCCGCTGACAAATAAGTAGAATCGGGATAGTAAATTAAAAAGATGGAGGCATAACACCGCTCATGGTGTTATGCCTCCATCTTTTTGTAATCGGGTTTGTATGATGGTCTTATTTCATGATTTATGCGTATGTCATGAGGGGAGAAGAGAGGGCCGGGGTCATGTCAGCGCTCGGCGCGCATAGGGTTGTTGAGGAAATCTGCGTAGGCGAGTCGTATGCCGTCGGGAAGCTCTGTGGAGTAGGTCCATCCGAGGCGGGTGGCTTTGCTCACGTCGAGGAGCTTGCGCGGAGTGCCGTTAGGGCGTGAGGTGTCCCAGAGAATCTTTCCGGTGTAGCCCACGATGTCGGCAACCATCTCGGTCAGCTCCTTTATGGACAGCTCTTTGCCGGTGCCGGCGTTGACTGTTTCATTGCCGGAGTAGTTGTTCATGAGGAACACGCACAGGTTTGCAAGGTCGTCTACATAGAGGAACTCACGGAGCGGCGAGCCGTCTCCCCAGCATGTCACAGACTCTGCGCCTGACTCCTTGGCCTCGTGGAAGCGGCGAATGAGAGCCGGGAGCACATGGCTGTGCTCGAGATGGTAATTGTCGTTGGGGCCATAGAGGTTTGTAGGCATCACCGAGATATAGTCGGTGCCATACTGGCGGTTAAGGTATTCGCAATACTTTAGTCCGGAGATTTTAGCGAGGGCGTATGCCTCGTTTGTCTTCTCAAGTTCGGATGTGAGCAGGCAAGACTCCGGCATAGGCTGTGGCGCCATGCGCGGATAGATGCATGAAGAGCCGAGGAACTCGAGTTTGCGGCACCCGTTTTTCCATGCCGCGTTGATAACGTTCATCTCCAGCATCATGTTGTCATACATGAAGTCGGCCAGCGCTGAAGAGTTGGCTATGATGCCTCCCACCTTTGCAGCCGCGAGGAACACATATTCCGGTTTTTCAGCCGCAAAAAAGTCATTCACGGCCTGCTGGTTGATGAGGTCGAGCTCAGCATGTGTACGGGTTATGATGTTTTCATATCCCTGTCTTTTCAGTTCCCTCACGATGGCAGAGCCCACCATTCCCCGGTGGCCCGCCACATATATCTTTGAATTCTTATCCATTGTAGTTGTTGGTAATTATTTGTCAGTTTTAGAGAGCTTAGAACCCTCGACGTCGAATCCTTACAGGAATCGAGCCCTCCGGCTGCTCTCTGACCACGAGAAGGAGATGCCCGCCGCCGCCGGCCCCGAGCATTTTCCATGCCAGTGCCTTGTCTCTCCACATGTCGATGTGTTCTGCCACCCCCGGCTGCATCATTGCCGGGAACATAGCCACCTGGGCGTTGAAAGAATCAGTGAACGCCGAGGCAAAGTCTTCGAGATCGCGGTTCATGATTGCATCCCAGCATCGCGAGGCGGCCTCGGTGAGGGCTTTCACCTTTTGCGGCGTGATGTCGCTGCCTTCCAGCACCGTGCATCCCGGCCTGCGCGGGAACATGGGCACAAGACACAGGTGGCTCTCGAGCCATGAGAGAATCTCTTCATCGTGGCATGACTCAATCACGTCAGGCCAGTATCGGCCATCGTAATAATGGCGCGTAAGCCCCGACATGCAAATTCCGATAGCGTCTTGCGCGCCCGACACGTGACCTTCATTCTCCGGGTTGTTCTCGAAGCAGAACAGCAGCCTCGCCAGCATCTCCTCGTTATAGTCGGGGAGCTCATACGGCCATATCTTTTTAGCGGCATTGCGTGTTGATGTCGACATGCCGCCACGCTCCATGAACTCATGATTTGGCTCGATAGAGGCGGTTATGGCCCATCCGGGCCCCAGGTGCGACACATAAGGCTGGTCTATCCAGGTGCCGGCGATGTCAATCCTGTAGGGGAGATGCGATTTCACCTCCTTGCGCAGCGAAGTTGTGGATCGCGCCTGCAGCCCAGCGTCAGGCTCTCGTTCAAGCACCACATATTCGATGCCCCTCTCTTTGCAGAACTCTCTCTTCTCGTCGCTTCCGCCGTCGGAGTTCACCACAAAAATATCAGGCTTTACCCGGTCGACAGTGTCAATAAAGTCCATCATCCCTGAGCCGGCATTTATGAAAGCGTCCGTCACATAACGTATAGCCTTCACCATGTATAGCCGTTCTTTTTCGGAATAAACCGTTTTACGTTTCTTAAGATTCTCTATTGTAGAGTCAGATCCTATCCCGACGTATAGGTCGCCATATTTTGAAGCCTCCTTGAAAAACGCCACATGCCCGGAGTGGAGCATGTCGTAGCATCCGGAGACAAACACCTTCTTTCTCTGATTATCCATTGTGGTTAAGGGTTTGAAATGCCGCATCCTCTTTCACTTCTCGCTTTTGCAGTTCTCATAATAATGCCGGCGGCATAGGCAAGAACCACGGCGAAACAAAGCAGAGGCACTGCGAAAGAATATGAAATGCCACACACGTCAGACACCAGCGCCTGAAGCGGGGTTAGCAGCGCTCCGCCGAGTATGGCCATGATAAGTCCGGAGGCCGCAATCTTTGCAGAGTCGCCCCCGATTCCATTGAGGGCTATGCCGTAGATTGTGGGAAACATCAGCGACATGCACGCCGATATGGCCACAAGCGAGACAATTGCAGCCGGCCCGGTGCTGAAGATCACTACAGAAGTGGCAGCGATAGCCATGACAGAGGCCGCGGCAAGAAGCCTGACCGGCTTGATGTAGGCCATGAGCCATGTGAAGAGGAATCTGAAGAGAGTGAACGCCAATATTGAATAAAGAAAAACCATCGACGCGTCTTTCTCAAGCACATTGAGCTGCGCCATTGTGAGCCTGATGGTGAAAGACCACACGCCGGTCTGCACCCCCACATAAAAAAACTGTGCGATCACGCCATATCTATATCTGCGGTTGCCCCAGAGACGGCGGATGGTTGATTTTATGTCAAGAGGGGAGGAGTGATCTTTTTCGCCCGGCATTTTAATGAAGGCAATCGTGGCAAGAAGAGCGAGGAGAATAACCCCTATGAGCATGTATGTGCCTGAGATTGCGTCAAGCTCGCGGTGTTGCAAGGCATTAAGCGCATCAGCGCTCATGCCGGCTCTTTCGGCCGCTCCTGCCTCCGAAAGTTCAGAGAGGATGAAATGCCGGCTGAGGAGAATTCCCGCCACGGCGCCCACGGGGTTGAGCGTCTGCGCCACGTTGAGGCGCCGTGTGGCAGAGTCTTGCGGCCCCA
Organism: Muribaculaceae bacterium; assembly: GCA_009775365.1. Classification (GTDB taxonomy): domain Bacteria; phylum Bacteroidota; class Bacteroidia; order Bacteroidales; family Muribaculaceae; genus Lepagella. The sequence goes on along the minus strand of VSPM01000067.1, from coordinate 1,582 downwards.
TCGAAATGACGTAGGGGTTGGCGGTTGTCTCAAGCACTGCGCACCCCCCGGCCATCACATAGATGGCAAACAGGAAAAACGGGTAGGAGGCCGCGTTGCCGGCAGGGAAGAAGAGCATTGTGCCGGCCGCGTAGAGCGAAAGCCCGAGGAGGATTCCCGCCTTGTAAGAATAGCGCCTTATGAACATGGCCGCAGGGAGGGCAAAACAGAAATAGGCTCCGAAGAATGCAAACTGCACAAGAGATGTCTGAAGGTCAGACATCGACATTATTCTCTTGAAAGCGGCAAGCAAGGTGTCGTTCATATTGTTTGCCACGCCCCAGAGGAGGAACAGCGCCGACACAAGCAAGAACGGCAGCGCCGGGCCCTTGATATTGAATTTGCCCATTAGAACTTTAGAGTCACTTCAGTTCAAACACTTTCTCCAACGTTTTCCATTTCTCGGCAGAAGTGTCGCCCGGGCGGCATTGCTGGAATTCTGCCACATATCGCTCCCATTCGGCCTGCCGCGGCAGGGTGGCGAGCAGCGACATGGCTTTGTCAACATCCAGTTCGTCCGGGGCCTCCATAACCATTACAGCCTGACATCCGAGGAGATATATCTCCATCGACGAAATGCCCACGGAGCGAATGCCCTCAGCAATTTCCGGCCATATTTCATCGTGCGCCTTCCGATAGAGGGCGATAGATTCGGCATCGTCTGCCAACATTAGAGTCTTTACAAATCGTTGCATAATCACTTCTGATATTTGCTTGTGTGCAAATTTAAGGAAAATTTGTGAGATAATATATTTCTTAAAAAGAAAAGGTTCTAAGACAGTATTTATGATATTATAAAAAAAGAGGTTTGACATTCCTTTCGGAGTGCCAAACCTCTTAAGCCCGGATGCGGAGCATCCTTTAATGTATGTATGGCGCATTCATCTCGACAGCCTTGGACGTTTTCCCGTCAGTCGCGGCAGTTTAGCCATTCGTGATTGCGGAATGATTCGTGGCGGTTGCAGCCGGCACGGTCGGGTTTGACGAATGATATTGCGCCCCGTTCCCGGAGGGAGGCCTGATTATTTATGACCTCGCACATTCTTGTGAATTGCGGGCGCGCAGCAGAGAGCGCCCGCCGAAGCAACGTGGGAAGATGCGATGCATATTGGGTCCGCCGGTTAAAAGGTCTCGATACCAGTGTCCTTCTTACAGTATGCCATAGTGTCTATCAGTCGTGGGATGCTGCCCGGCTGGCGGTTTAATTTTACCTCGGGCATAGGTCTTGTCCGAGGCCGGGCCGGCTCACATCTTTGGATTGTCTTTAAGCACTTATAAGGAATAAGCACAGGGAAACTCGTCCCTGCAGGCCGTCCGTCGTGCGCAAGGGAACATCATCTTTTCAGGGCTCGGACGGGGATCGGCCGTCGTCGCCACAGGCATCAGTCACGCCCCGGCCTCATATCCGGTTTGGGCCGGCGCTTCGCCTTTCGCTGTGGTTCATAACACCATTAGCGTCCGGATCCGTAAGCGTCCAAGTGCGGTGCACTGAACAATTATGGCGGTCAGAGCCCACTAATTGTTAAAAATTCATGTTGGATTT
>VSPM01000066.1 GCA_009775365.1 Muribaculaceae bacterium | reverse complement strand
ATTACCAAAAGAATCGGCAACTTTTTCAAGCTGCCGATTCAACTTTTTATGGTGTTCCTTATCCCGAACTCGCGTTAGACAGGTAAGTTATCAACCAACCATAACCAAAATAAATTAGGAGGCGACCTCGAAAGGCGCCTCCTTTATTGTTATATATATATGATTTTATTGTTACATATCTCTGATTTCCAACTTTTCAATGACACTTCTTAACAACCGCGAATAAGAGCCGACATATTCTCTTGCCCCACAGCCTGATTATCAGCGTCAATCCTTCATTAGTGCTGTGCGTCAAGATATGCCTTGCGCATTATCGTCAGCCCTGACAGCAATGACTCAATCCGGGAAAGCGGAAGCATGTTTGCTCCGTCGCTCTTTGCCACCGCCGGATTCTGATGAGTCTCAATAAACACACCGTCTGCCCCGGCAGCAATCGATGACATAGCGACAGTTGAAATCATCTGCGGCATACCGCCTGTCACACCTGAAGCCTGATTAGGCTGCTGCAAAGAATGAGTGGCATCGATTATCACAGGGCAGCCGCACGCCTCTTTCATCTCTGGGAATCCGCGCATATCTACAATCAAATCCTGATAGCCGAATGTTGTGCCACGCTCTGTGACAGCCACATTATCATTTCCTGATTCCCTTACCTTGGCAACTGCATAGGCCATGGCTCCGGGAGCAAGAAACTGGCCTTTCTTTATGTTTACAAACTTGCCTGTGTGCGCGGCGGCAACCAATAAGTCTGTCTGCCTGCACAAGAACGCAGGAATCTGAAGAACATCTACATATTCCGCCGCCATTTCGGCCTCTTCCGGCAGATGAATATCTGTAACTACGGGCACTCCTAATGTGCGGCGCACCTTGTCAAGAATCTTTAAGGCCTTCTCATCTCCTATGCCGGTGAAAGAATCTATCCTGCTTCTGTTAGCCTTTCGATAACTACCTTTAAACACATAAGGTATGCCTAACTTTTCTGTCACCCTCAACACCTTTTCGGCTATGTCAAGAGCCATATCCTCCCCCTCTATCACACAGGGGCCTGCCAACAGAAAGAAATTGCCATCTCTTCCTGAGGCAAGATATTTCTTCATATCTGTAATCATATCTGTTTATTATTTCAAACGGTTTACGACATGAGCCGCCGTCACTCCATATAGAGCGGCTGTCTCTGTGCGAAGTCGGCTCTCTCCGAATGTCACAGGCACGAAGCCGTGTTCCACCGCTGTCTCGACCTCCTCGGGAGAAAAATCTCCCTCCGGGCCAATCATTATCGTCACCGCGCGTCCCGCAGGACAGTTAGCAGCAAAATCAGCACGCCGGCAAGACTCGGAGCAATAGCCGAAAAACTTGGCTACCTCTCCACTTTCTCCTTTCACAAAGGCATTGAAATCAGTGACTTCCTCAAGTTTTGGCAAAACCGTCTTCAGGCTCTGCTTCATGGCAGAAATCATCACTTTTTCAAGACGCTCGGTTTTCATTACTTTTCGTTCGCTCCTTGCACACTTCAGCAAGACCACGCGGTCTACACCAATTTCAACTGCCTTCTCAAGCATCCACTCCATGCGGTCGGAATGCTTGGTGGGCGCCACTGCAAGCGTCAGTTCAAATCCCCAGTGATTAGGCACTGATTCACGCGAAATTATATCCACGGCAGTGTGCTTGGGGTGTGCCTCAACTATTGCACACCTGAAGCGAGACCCCTTTCCGTCTACAACAGTCACCTCATCACCCTCTTTCATGCGCAACACTCGGCAACAATGACCAGAATCCGATTCCGGGAGCACACCGGTTGTCTCTATGTCCGGAGCATAAAATTGAATCATTTCTACAACATTAAATGATATACTACTCTTGCCAACCCGCAACTGCAACAAATGTCACACCTCTCCATGATTCAATGCCATCCCACCTGCATCTTCACCGCCATATGTTTCTGCCTGGCGCCCCGACACATCAGGACGCTTATGGTCATCACGGAAAATAAGCATAAACAGTATAGCCACAGCAAGTGCGAACCCGGAAAAACAGAACCATGAAATGCGCCAACCCTCCAACTGCTCTACAGGGTCGGCATGGCTGAACACAAAATGATTCACCACCCCCTGAGCACAGAAGGTACCTACCGACGCACCAATGCCGTTGGTCATTATCATAAACAAACCCTGGGCACTGCTTCTGATTTCAGGTGATGTCTGCTTGTCGACATATAATGAGCCTGACACATTGAAAAAGTCAAAAGCAATCCCATACACGATCATAGATAGGATGAAAAGCCAGACTCCCGAACCGGGATTCCCCAGCCCGAAAAAGCCGAATCTCAAAACCCAGGCAAACATAGCCATCAGCATGACACCTTTTATGCCAAACCTCTTCAGGCACATTGGAATGAGCAGTATGCACAACGTCTCGCTCATCTGCGACAGGGAAATCAACAGATTCGCATTCTTCGTAAAATAGTTGTCGGCATATGCCGATACATTTTCAAAACTTGCTATAAAAACATTGCCATAACTGTTTGTGATCTGAAGAGACACTCCCAACAGCATACTGAAGATGAAGAACACCGCAAGCTTCTTATTCTTGAACAGAGCAAAAGCATTCAGGCCGAGTGCATCTGCAAGAGATTTGGAAGTGCCTTTATTTGTCGGGCAATCAGGCAGTGTCAACGAGTATAACGAGAGAACTATGCCGATGGTGCCGGATGCGAACAACTGTGAATATGTAGACTGGAAACCGGTAAAGTTCACAAACAACATCGCGCATATGAATCCGACTGTGCCAAACACCCTTATTGGCGGGAAATGTTTCACCGTGTCGAGCCCCGATTTTGTCAACGCGCTGTATGCTACAGAGTTGGCCAATCCTATGGTTGGCATATAGAACGCTACCGAAAATGAATAAAGAGCAAATAGAGGCCCGAACTCAACGCCTCCTCCGGAGGAAGCGCAATACAACCCTGCGCCAAACATAAAGCACGCCGCAATCAGCTGGCAAAGCGACAACATTCTCTGTGCATGTATCCAACGGTCGGCTACTATGCCCACCACGGCAGGCATAAACAACGACACAAGCCCTTGCACCATGTAGAACCACCCTATTTGCTCACTCAAGCCCACTCTCGACAGGTAGTTGCCCAAGGAGATAAGATATGAACCCCACACGGCAAACTCCAGAAAATTCATTATCGCGAGTTTGACCTTTAATCTCTTTTGCGATGTCATTTTTCAAGTATTACAGATTTCTATATCAAATTATCCCCATAACAAAACATTGAATATATGGGGGAACAATGTCTTTGCGACTTGCAAATATAGCAAAAAAATATGAAATGCCATTATAAAAATTCGGCACGCGACAGTATGCGAATGCCAAGGGGCGTGCATTCCACTACCCCGGAATCCTCCATATCTCTTTTCCACCGGGCCAGCGTGCCCTCATCTGTAGAGCAGTATCGCGACAAAGCTTCATCAGAAGCCTTAATATAAATCTTATTTGATCCGGGCGAAGTCATAATCCCTATCAGCAACGAAAGGCGGGAACGGATTCCACCATCGCCATAATCGCATATCGCTTCTATCGGACGCTGGGCGCGCAAAGACAGATAGTTGAAAAAATTGAGCATATATATCCTGTCGGAGTGAAGGAGATTCACATATTGCTCCTTGCTGAATTCCATTATGCTTGTCTTCCCGACCGCCTTCACCCAAAACGGATAGCCGGTGGTCATTCCAAACAGCCGGTCAGCCCCCAACACCCTGCCGGGGTCGCAATACTCCTCTATCATTATGGGGCACGAAGCCAGGGAATGTATTATCTTGACAGAACCTGAAATAACAAATTTCACCATGGTAGCCTCCTCGCCGAGGGCAATCACAGTGTCGCCATCGTTGTAATTACTGAATCCGACATTTGTTTTTTCAAGAAAAAGCGACACCTGGTCTTTACCCACTCCTTTGAATAGGGGAAGATCCATTATCATTTCATACATTGTTGACATACCCGGAGCTGTTATGTCTTCCTCATAGCCGCCGCGAGACGCATCGGATTTAATCGAGAAGACTGATAAATAATTCGAGGGGGACTAATAAAGAAAAAGCAGCCAACACCATGTCAACTGCTTTTTCTTTGTAGCGGGATCGAGAATTGAACTCGAGACCTCCGGGTTATGAATCCGACGCTCTAACCAACTGAGCTATCCCGCCGTGCATCTGGGTTATTTCCTTTTTGCGAGTGCAAAGTTAGACATTATTTTTGAATTATGCAAACCATTTTTAAAATTATTTTTCATTCCCCGATTTGCAAGCCGCTCGAAAAGCAACTTTTCCACGCACACACTATACTCATTCTCAATATATTATCCCAACTTTTTCTAAGTTAAAGAATTTCTTTCTTTTTCACATTTTGATTCAGATATTTTTTTGCTTAATTTTGCATTGCAAGAGGAGGCAGACCGCTTCCGTCATAATTTAAACTTATTTAAAATTGAATAACATCCTGACTGTTTTTTTTCGTGCCTGCATCCGGCCTTTACAGGGAGCTACAGCATTGCTGTGCCTGTTATGCCTACCGCTCTCTTCATGTTTCACCGGAATTGAAGGCACCAAGAAAATAACCCTATCGAAAGAAGACCGAAAGGCAATTCGCCCGTCTGACGAGGAAATATTCTTCAGCGATGTGGCCGGGGAGCCTTTATCCAATTGGAGCAAGGGGCGCGAATTTGTGGCCGCCGATAATAAGACTGCTCTTATTTTCGACCAGCAAGGATTACCGCTTGACCCGGAAAGCATAAAACTCGGAGGAAAGATCCTTTCCTATGAAGGAATAAGCCCGAGAATTGCCGCCGACGGAAGCAGGAACGCTGTGATCGCTTTCAGCAACGGACAAGACGTTTTTTTCTACAACACGGGGAAAACATTGAGCGATGCGCCTCAGGCGATAATGAGCGACCAGATTCCAATGATTATCGACACCCACATGATTCAAAAGGCAAAGGACCTTATAATAGGGAAAACGCTTTGGACCCGCTCTCCCCTCTGGTATGACGAATCCGGCGAAAGAATTAAAGGCAGAAAATATGTACCGGTAGTCATAAAAGACGTAACGGCCGGCACTCTGGCATTCCCTCTCAAAGTGATGTTTGAAGATGCCTCCGGCAACAGGGCGTGGATGTTTATGAATTTCGGCAATTCGGGAAACGAGAGCAGATCATTTTCGAATCTGTTTTCGCTCTCCGACATTCAGAAAAAATACCCCTCTATCGACCAGGAGGTGTGGAATCTGATATGCAACGGCGAAATCAGAATAGGAATGACCAAAGATGAGTGCAGGCTCTCTCTTGGAATCCCTACTGAAGTAAGTTCCGGACATGACTATAGCCAGACTCTCGACCTCTGGCACTACACCGACGGCAAGGTGCTATGGTTTGAAGACGGAACATTATCGAATTTCAGGCGCTGACAATTATATGCAATATTCATAGCCCTCCCCATCATTATTAACTCTCTTTGTTCACATTGTTTCAACAATAATTCACCTTTCCTCATATCTAAATATGTACACCAACTTTGAAAAAGAGAAAGACATAACATCGCTCACCACATTCGGCATACCGACGAAAGCTCGACTTTTCGCCGACTATTCGTCAATTAAAGAGCTGACTGCAATTTCTCGCACTCCGGAATTTACCGACAACGAAGTGCTCCATATTGGAGGCGGAAGCAACCTCCTTTTCGTAAACGACTTCAACGGGCTTGTGCTTCATTCCTCTATCAAAGGGATTGTAAGATATGAAAAGAACGAAGACACCGTTTACGCAATAGCCGGAGCCGGCGAGAAATGGTCAGATTTTGTGGAATGGTGCATCTCTCAAGGACTTGGAGGCGTTGAGAATCTTGCCGGGATACCGGGAGAGGTCGGAGCCTCGGCCGTGCAGAATATCGGAGCATATGGCGTAGAGGCCAAAGATGTGATCCACAACGTGGAATGCTTCGACACCGTGGCGCGACGCACTGTCACTTTCGAGAACCATGAATGCCGATATGCCTACCGCGACAGTTTCTTCAAACATGAAGGGAAAGACAGATACTATGTGACAAGAGTCAGTTTCCGACTTCATAAAGACGAAACAGCACGAAGCCTGGAATACGGGCCACTTAAAGACCTCGCGCAACGCATCGGACACACCCCCACAATACGTGAAGTGGCTGATGAAATTGTAAAAATCAGAAATCAGAAACTCCCCGACCCGGCCGTAACCGGAAGCGCAGGAAGTTTCTTCAAAAATCCTGAGGTAAGCAGATATTTCTTCGAGGAGATGATGCTTGCTCTGAACCCGGACATTCCCTCCTACCCACTCGGCGACAACAAAGTGAAAATTCCTGCCGGATGGCTCATAGAACATGCCGGAATGAAAGGACACCGCATCGGAGGCGCGGAAGTTTACCCGAAGCAATGCCTTGTGATTGCCAATGCCGGAGGCGCCACGGCTAAAGATGTGACAGACCTGTCGCGCCTTATTGTGCGAAAAGTAAGAGAACAGTTCGGAATCGTGCTTAGCCCGGAGGTAAACTTTATCGACACTTCTATCGAGGTCACAATCCTTGGAAGCGGAACATCTAAAGGTGTGCCCGAAGTGGCGTGCGCATGCCCCGTGTGTCGTTCCGAATCGAGATTTGACAAACGCTTACGAGCCTCCGCTCTCGTAAGGACACACGGCATGGAAATTCTCATTGATGCTTCTCCCGATTTCAGAGAGCAAGCGCTATCGTTAGACCTATATCACCTTGACGCCGCCCTCATCACCCACAGTCATTATGACCATGTCGGCGGCATCGACGACCTGAGGCCATATTGTTGCGAAGGGAACTTCCCCTTGTATCTTAAAAAAGATGTGAACGATGACCTTCATAAACGCCTCGATTATTGTTTCCGCGACCATCTGTATCCCGGCGTTCCATCGTTCGACATGCACGAAGTTTCCGACAGTCCGTTCTATATCAACGGTCTCAAGATTGTGCCAATAAGAATCATGCATGGCAAGCTCCCTATTCTCGGCTACAGAATCGGCGATTTTGCCTATATCACCGATGCAAAAACTATTCCTGAAGAGGAATTCGACAAACTTGAAGGATTAAAAGCGCTCGTGATAAACGCACTCCGCCACAGGGAGCATTTCGCCCATCTCTCGCTAAAAGAAGCCCTCGACCTCATAGAGATAATAAAGCCGGAAGAGGCATATCTCACCCATTTCAACCATGAGATAGGCTTCCACGCTGACCTTGAAAAATCGCTTCCTCCGCACGTCCACCCATGCTACGACGGCCTCACCTTCAAAATCTGACATTTCAATAAAAAACAGTCGGCGCCGGATGAATCGGGCGCCGACTGTTTTTTATATTATATTTCTCAAAGAGCCGATTCTTTCAGACGCTCTGTGTTTTCTGCTATCGCAAGACGGTCTATGCATTCCTGGATGTTCCCGTCCATAAACGAATCAAGATTATATACGGTATAGTTTATTCTATGATCTGTCATTCTTCCCTGCGGGAAATTGTATGTGCGAATCTTTGCCGAGCGGTCGCCGGTTGACACAAGCGTCTTTCTCCTCTGCGCGATATCCGACAGATATTTTTCGCGTTCGCGGCTATATATATATGTGCGCAAGCGCGAGAGAGCCCTCTCTTTATTTTTTGGCTGGTCGCGAGTCTCTGTACATTCTATCAATATCTCATCCTCCTCTCCTGTGACCGGATTTTTCCACACATAGCGAAGACGCACTCCGGATTCAACCTTATTTACATTTTGCCCCCCAGCACCTCCTGACCTGAATGTGTCCCATTTGATGGCACCCTCATTGATTTCGACGTCAAACTCCTCCGCCTCCGGAAGCACGGCAACAGTAGCAGCCGAGGTATGCACACGCCCCTGCGTCTCAGTGGCAGGCACTCGCTGCACACGATGCACGCCGCTTTCATATTTCATCACACCATAGACATCCTCGCCCGTGAGAGTGAAACATATCTCCTTATATCCTCCGGCAGTTCCCTCATTATAATTAGTGACCGCCAGCTGCCACCCCCTGCGTTCGGCAAATTTCTGATACATCCTGAAAAGATCCCCCGCAAAAAGCGCCGCCTCATCGCCTCCGGTGCCGCCTCTAATCTCCACAACCGCATTTTTTGCATCCTCGGGATCGGCAGGCACAAGAAGCATCTTGATCTCCATCTCAACATCAGGAATCATGGCGGAATCGCGCTCAAGCTCTTCACGCGCCATCTCCCTCAGTTCTTCGTCATCTTCAGAGGCAATCACCTTTTTAGCCTCTTCAATCCCCGCAAGAAGCATTTTATATTTTTCAGCAGTATTCAGGATTTTCTCAAGATCATGATATTCTTTGGTGAGCCTCACATATCTTTTCTGATCGGCAATCACCGAAGGATCGGTTATAAACGTCTTGACCTCTTCAAATCTGAGATCGAAACCGTCAAGTCTATGCAACAAAGGGTTATCTGTCATGTCTTAATTGGAATTCTTTCAAATTTGAACCGCCGCGCCATTCCGGGAGCGGTGAAACAGGAGCATAAAATTACAAAAAATTCCTAATCCGCACAAACCATTATCAACCATAACAAAAAATTATATTCATTAAATTGCCGGATTGAGAAAAAAGTAGTAACTTTGCAACCGCAAAACCGAGAGAGACCGTCCCGGCCTCTCCGGCAGAGCAAAAATAATTATAACCAATAACAATAAACCGGCAAGTTTTATGGCAACAAAAATTAGATTGCAGCGTCATGGCCACAAGCGCTACGCTTATTATCCTATTGTAGTCGCCAATAGCAGGGCACCACGAGATGGTAGATTTATTGAAAGGATAGGTTCTTATAATCCGAACACTAATCCTGCTACAATAAGTTTAGACTTCGACCGTGCTTTGTATTGGATAGAAGTAGGCGCACAGCCCACTGACACAGTTCGTTCAATCCTCTCAAGAGAGGGCGTTATGCTCATGAAGCACCTCCGTGTAGGCGTTAAGAAAGGCGCTTTTAACGAAGAAGAGGCTCAGCGTCGTTTCGATGCATGGAAGCAGGCTCGCGACAAAGAAGCAAACGAGGAACAGGCTAAGAAAGACGCTAAAGCAGCAGAGGAAGCAAAAGCACGTTTCCAGGCTGAAGCAGAAAAGAATCGTCTGAAAGGTGAGGAAGTAGCTAAAAAGAAAGCTGAAAAGCTCGCTGCCGAAGAGGCAGCAGCCAAGGAGGCTCTCGAAAACGAGGCTGCTAACGCTCCCGCAGAAGAGACTGCTGAGTAAGTCGATTTCAAAATTTCTGCAATTATACGCGCAGAAATTTGCACGGTTCAAAATTTATGCTTAACTTTGCACCGTTAAACAAAACAAATCTCGGATTGCTAACCGAGTCCGAGATTTATGGCCGATTAGTGTAGCGGTTAGCACGCCACCCTCTCACGGTGGAGACTCGGGTTCGAGTCCCGGATCGGCTACTTTCAATACTTACAAACTGACCGACATCACGGCCGATTAGTGTAGCGGTTAGCACGCCACCCTCTCACGGTGGAGACTCGGGTTCGAGTCCCGGATCGGCTACTAAAGGATTGCTTTTAACAATCCTTTTTTTATTTCTATAAAATAAGACTCTAAACACTCTGCCTTTGGAGCGCCGCAATATTTGAACACCCGTTTTAATATACTCACATATAAGAGGCAAAATGTTAATTCCTAAACTTATATAAACCCTTCAACTTTCACACTTGTTATACCTCCAAAGAGAAGAATCTTCAAAGCTTAAGGCCAGGCATTCGTCTCAGTGCTAAAAATCAATCATCTAATCTTAATTATTCTCTTGTTATGAAAACCTTATCCATTATCTTTTACATTATTGGCTCAATACTGCTCATAGTGTCTTGTTTCACCACCAGCATCAGCGTGACATGGTGGTTAGGGGGGATCGCTGTTGTATTTCTTATCGGCGGATGCGTCTGCCAGTTTAATGCAAATTCAGACACTCACGTTTATCACAACCACAATAGCCAAAGATAAGTCCGCAGCTCGCAAAGAATTCCGGAATGCCTCCTTCTTTTGCAACTCATAATTAATAAAGGTGTGACCTTAGCTAACGTCACACCTTTATTAATGTTAATATACAAGTATGAATTTTAATATGCAAGGGTTTTATCATGCAATGGCAATCTTTCACGACGCCTCTATGAAATCCCCGGAGATCTGCATTCCTACAATTTGTTGGCCATAGACAATGTCTCCGGTTTCCCTATATCGATAAGGCTAAGATCTCGTTGCTCGAATCCCATTATATCGCATTCATGAAGCGGCGACAGCAAAAAATCGATAATAGAAAATTTTCCATGCCCAATGATTCTCTCCATCTCCGCAAAAAGTTTCTCGCCAGCCACATGAATTCCGCTGAACGCGAGCTCCCTCGACTCCGGCACAGCCACAAATCCGGCAGGCCGGAACTCTCCGGTCTGCACATTATGCCATCCTTCAAGGCGCATGGCCGGGTCAAACACCAGTCTGCGACTTGAATTGCGGCTACTCACAAGAAGCGTGGAATCTGCTCCCGTTTCAATATGCCTCTCCATAAGCCGTCTTAAATCAGCATTGCTTATTATATCTGTGTTGTGTATTAGAACCGGCCCTGTCTCCGGCTTTAAAAGCCCCCTCGCATTCAGCAATCCGCCACCGGTGTCGAGCAGGCACCCGGTCTCGTCGCTCACCATTACCTCGATGCCGAAATCGTGCTCATTCAGAAACTGCACGACCTGGCCGGCAAAATGATGCACATTTACAACTATGCGGTCGAAACCTTGCTCACGAAGATTCTCTATGACCCTCTGAAGCATCGGCACTCCCCCCACCGGCACCAAAGCCTTTGGGTGAGTGAGAGTCCACGGCTTGAGCCTCGTGCCAAGCCCCGCAGCAAGCACCATTGCATTCATAGCGCCACCTCCCTTTCTATGCCCTGCTCCCTATGAGACACAATCACCCTTATTTCGGGATGAGCAAAAGCAAGTTTACGGGCGAACGACTCCGCGCAATACACCGACCTGTGACGCCCTCCCGTGCATCCGAATCCAACCTGAAGAGACTTGAAGCCGCGCCTGAAATACGTGGCTACACTTGGCTCCACAAGCGACAAAGCCCCGTCTACAAAGCCAAACACCTCTCCCCTCTTTTCAAGAAACTCTATCACTGGCGAGTCCATCCCGGTAAGCGGTTTATATTCATCATATCTGCCGGGGTTGTGCATCCCCCTGCAATCAAACATGAATCCGCCTCCATTTCCGCTAAGGTCTTCCGGATAGCCTTTCTTATATGAGAAACTAAAAACTTTTACCGTCAGCACTTCAGCAGATGACACCGAGGCATATCTGCTTGAGACAGCATCAACGCACACCTTTTTCAATTCCGGATAATCATCAGCCACACCATTATATATAAGAGCGCGAAGATTTGACAACGCATCAGGTATGCTCTCTATGAAATGTGCTTTCTTCTCCACAAGACCCCGGAATCCATAAGCACCAAGAACCTGCAATGTGCGGAACAAAGCAAACAAATCAACATTCTCAAAGACCTCAGCCTTCTCAACTCCCCTTCTCTTGCACAACGCATCGGCATAACACTCCAGCAATTCCATGCGTTCTTCCTCTGAGAAACGAGCCTTGGCCTGCCAAAGAAATGAAACCGCATCATATATCATCGGGCCTCTTCTCCCTCCCTGAAAGTCTATGAACCACACAACGTCATTTCTCACAAGTATATTTCTGCTTTGAAAATCCCGATACATAAACCCGGTCAGGCCCACGGATGCATCAGCCAGCCGTCCGGCAAGTTTTTCAAAGTCGTCTTCAAGCAACTCCTCATCACACGACAAGGCGCAAGGCTTTATGAATTCGTATTTAAAATAGTTCAGGTCCCACATCGCCTGGCGCCTTGAAAACGGCTGAGAGAACACTTTGCCGCCCCACAAGCTTTCATCCACAGTCTGCATTTTGGCCAACATCTTCAAAGACTTGCCGGCCAATTCCATTCTCTTATCGGAATCGAGCTGCGAAAGGAGCGACACGTCGCCTAAATCCTGCTGAAGATATGAATGACAGTTCCCACTTTCGCCATATATTTCCGGCACACTTATGCCATGCGCCCCAAAAGCCTGCGACAGGCCCACGAACGCTTTATTCTCTTGCAAATTATCACCCACGGTAGCAACCACAGAAGGATTTCCGTCACACAGCAGGCGAAAGTAACGCCTGTCGGAACCGGCTCCGGGCAAAGACTCAATCTGCGCACCCTTGCCAAACACAGATTCATATAGGCCCAGAACCTCTGCGGCATCTGAATTGTTGTCATGTATAAGTTTCATAACTTTGAATAAAAGGCGCCTGACCGCAGGAGGGACACCCCTGCTCCGCCGGACTGCCAACGATATTTATGATGCAAAATTAAGCATTTTTTCTTTGACACGAATAATTGTTGTCAAAACCACAAAAAATCATTACCTTTGCATCTGATATTGAAAGGAGGCTTAACTATTTAGGCAAGTCGGCGTCGACAAAGCCACACACCACACAGGCAGACACCGGCCGCAAGTCCGAATCTTAAACCGCCTAAGTCTTGACCAATATAGTTAAAACATATAACAGTCATATTTAATCAAAATCCAACAATGGCTAATATTGATAATTACAATTTCGCAGGTAAAAAAGCGATTGTCAGAGTAGACTTCAACGTGCCTCTTGACGAAAACGGACACATCACCGACGACACCCGCATACGCGGCGCTCTCCCCACACTCAAAAAGATTCTTGCCGACGGCGGAAGCCTTATACTCATGTCTCACATGGGCAAGCCCAAAGGCAAAGTCAACGAGAAACTCAGCCTTGCCCAGATTCGCGAGGATGTTGCCAAGGCTCTCGGCACAGACGTGAAATTCGCACCCGACTGCGCCAACGCACAGGAGGCAGCAGCCGCACTCAAGCCGGGAGAGGTTCTTCTTCTCGAAAACCTCCGCTTCTATCCTGAAGAGGAAGGGAAGCCCGCAGGCATCGACAAAAACGACCCCGCCTATGACGCCGCTAAAAAAGAACTGAAAGAGCGCCAGAAAGAATTTGCAAAGAAACTTGCAAGCTATGCCGACGTCTATGTGAACGACGCATTCGGAACCGCTCACCGCAAACATGCCTCAACAGCTGTGATTGCCGATTACTTCGATGCCGACAACAAGATGCTCGGATACCTTATGGAAAAAGAGGTAAAGGCTGTTGACAATATCCTCAAAGACATCAAACGCCCATTCACCGCAATCATGGGCGGCTCAAAAGTGTCAACCAAGATTGGAATCATCGAGAACCTTATGGACAAGGTTGACAATCTCATCCTCTGCGGCGGCATGACCTATACATTCGCAAAGGCTCAGGGCGGCAAGATCGGCAACTCTATCGTAGAAAACGACAAACTCGACCTCGCTCTCGACATCATCAAGAAAGCCAAAGAGAAAGGCGTGAACCTTATTCTCGGCACCGACTGCATCGCAGCCGACGCTTTCAGCAACGACGCCAACACAATCGTATGCCCGAGCAACGACATTCCCGACGGCTGGGAAGGTCTTGATGCAGGCCCCGACACTCGCAAGGCATTCGCAGAGGCAATCATCCCCTCGAAGACTATCCTCTGGAACGGCCCTGCAGGCGTATTCGAGTTCGACAACTTCACAGGCGGCTCACGCGCTATAGCCGAAGCCATCGTTGAGGCAACCAAAAACGGAGCCTTCTCGCTTGTGGGCGGCGGCGACTCTGTGGCATGTGTCAACAAATTTGGCCTTGCCGACAGCGTTTCATATGTCTCCACCGGCGGCGGCGCGCTTCTTGAAGCAATCGAAGGGAAAGTTCTTCCCGGTGTTGCCGCTGTAAAAGAATAAGGAAATGATGAACCACCGGTGATTATATTCCGGCCACAAAAAAGGGGGCCGGCGAAGCAAATTTACCTTCGTCGCCCCCCTTTTTTAGCAATAATTTGATACTATTTCATCATTTTCCCCACTTTTCACATTATTTATAAAAAAGGTGTTTTACAAAAAACATTTTTTTCGACTATAAATAATTGTTTTTTTCAAATTATATTGTAATTTTGCATTGTCATAGGT
>VSPM01000065.1 GCA_009775365.1 Muribaculaceae bacterium | reverse complement strand
CAGTCTTCGGACTGTTTAACATTCATTCATAATCTCAAACCCTCTGACCCGTCAATATTTTTCAGGACGCCACACAGTAATTATTTTTGTCTTGCGCTCATGCCAAACATAGCCTTGCTTTTATTAGGACGCTGAAACACATCCTCATAAAACAGAAAAGACACCCCCTAAGGAATGTCTTCACATTTTCTCTAATCTACCACCTTTCCGGCTCGGTGGTGTTGTGTGTTTTTAAGTGAATTTAGAAATTCTCTGGCTCATTGAAGTTTGACCATTCACCTACAATCTGACGGAGGCTTGTGTCGCCCAACGTGCGAAGATCAGTAAGATTTACATTATAGCTGATGTTCAAGTAAGAAAGCATCGGGCAATAATTGAGGTCAAGAGTCTGGAGCTGATTATTGCTAATGTTAACCCTCTGAAGGAATGAAAGGTTGCTCAAGTCAACATTTGTGAGGTCATTCCATTCAAGATTCACAAAGGCAAGAGTCGGAGTTCCGGTCACAGAGAACGTTGTGAGGTCATTGTAAGGAGCAAAGATGTCGTTAAGAGTCTTGCATCCGTTCACAACTAACGACTGCATATGATTATCGTTGCAGGCGAGAGTAACGAGCGACGGAAGTTCCTGAATATAGAGCTGTTCAATCTTGTTGCCCTGCACATTTAGATTCTCAAGTTTCACAAGCCCTGAAAGAGTAAGCCCCGTGAGATCATTATAGCCAGCATAAAGAGTCTTCAATGACTGGCAGTCGGCAACTGTAAGCTCTTCAAGACGATTGCTCATACAGTTAAGATATGTTAGATTCACTGCATTGCTCACGTCGAGTTCTGCGATATGATTTGACGAGAGGTTGAGTTTCTTTATGAATGGAACCCCTGCAAGATCAATCTCGGCAAGACGGTTTCTGTTGAGTCGAAGCACTTGTAATTGCTCGCAACCTTCGAATGCAACACTTGCAATACGGTTTTTTGAAGCATTGAGCTCTATAAGAGCAGGAGCGCCACTTACAGAAAGAGAAGAAATCTTATTGCCACTGATGTCGACCTTCTGGAGTGCCGGGAAACCGGAAAGATCCAGTGTTCCTGCAAGATCTTTATTGTTCCATTTGATTTCAGTGACATGGCCGTTGCTCACTGTGATTCCGGGAAGATTTGATATTCCACCGCCGGCATAACCGAGTGCCTGACCATTATTGCCTCCTTTTGCAGCAGGCTGGTTCATGAAAGCCTCAAGGCTTTTGGCTTCATTTTTTGACAGATTTTGGCCCCATGCGCAAGAAAGCGCCATAACTGATGCCAAAAATAAAATTGTTCTTTTCATAACTCGATATTTTAAGATTAAGAGAAATTTTGTTTGTTTATCATTAAAACGAATGAAGATAGAAAAGGTTTAAAATAATCTTAAAATGTTTGAGTAAATACAAAATTTATTTTTATAAGGAGCGCTTACAATGCATCAATTGTTAAAAGCGTGTGAAGTCATAACTCCACTTCATATGGACCATCATTCTTTAAACTATAAATCTGTTTAAGCCCTAACTGCATGGCTTCCTTTATTATGGCGGATTCGCGTTTCTTTCTATTAGAGGCGTGAATAAAAACTTTGTCAAATTCATCTATGCAAGGGATCTGCTCCAATTTTAGTTTCTTCACTCCTGAACCGAGAATAAGATACCTTTTATTGCATTTATTATTCAGATTACTGTCACGCCTTGCAATAGAGATACTGCTTAAAATGCTATCTACATCGACATCGCAATCAACCGCCAATATCTCACACCCTTTATGCACTATCCGGCTCACTGTGTTTCGTGGAAATTCCGCCACTCTTTCATCATACCCATCGTAAAGCGCTACTGTGATTTCAGAAATGTTTTTCTGAAAAATCATGCCATCCGGTTGCGTCTCTTTGAATACCGGAATAATGGCTATCGACCCTGCGAGCATTGCCGCCCCAATACAGGCGGAGAACAGTTTTTTCTTTCTTTTCAATGAAAAGCCAAGCATTAAGACTCCGGCAAGCCATAGCAGAACAACCGGAAATGTTGCCTGAAACTCTATCGTTGAATGTCCAAACGATGACATCATTTCAGTAGTTGCAACAAAGAAAGCATAGCCTTTATCGATAGCCCATGCGAGAGGATAAAAATCTATTCCAAATCCAAGAAGAATTATGTAAAGCAAAGAAAACCCAATAAACACCGGCAACAGCGGCACCAATAGTAGATTTGCGGGCAAAAAAAGCAATGGCACTCTTTTAAAATAATAAGAAACAAGCACCCAAGTGCCTAAAGTTGCAATTAAAGAAACAAGTATGGAAGATGTTACTGCATGCCATTTCGGGTGATAACGCTCACTTACAGTGTTCAAAGGCCCGGCAAAAGCAAGTATGCATGCAACACACAAAAAACTTAATTGCAAACCGATGTCATACACCGAGGCAGGGTCAACAAGAATTATTATAAATGCAGACGCCAGCAGAGAATTTACTGCCTTGTTGCGTCGCTGAGTCAATAATGCGAGAACCATAAATGAAGTCATCACACAAGCTCTCACTGTTGAAGGCGCAAGACCGGTCATAAAGGCGTATGCCCATATCAAAGCCAAAGCAATAACATAACGCAACTTCCGCATGCCCATGAGTTGAAGCGGGAAAAGGAGAAGCAGAATGATTCCCATTATGATTGCCACATGCATCCCGCTTAACGCAAGAATATGGGCAACCCCGGAATTATTAAAAGAGTCTCTTACGTCGTTAGAAAGAAATGATTTGTCGCCAAGAAGAATAGAGATAATAAATTCAGACACAGCTCTGTCTAACATAGATTTTTCTATAAGGATTTCAATCCGGTCTCTCATCTTAGACGCCCGGCTCGCCATACTGTTAGAACAGCCTTTTAATTGTATGCTTTCAGCCTCTGTATCTGAACGATATAATAATCCGCGCCGCTTCAGTTTATCCGAATATCCTTTTGACCTGAAATTTTGATTATCGGATATTGCTTCCAAGTCGACCGGCAACAATATGACATCGCCTTGGCTCGCGGAATACCCGTCTGTAGAAACCACAATCTTTAGGTTTCGGCAATTTTCAATATTGCCGTCGTCATATGCAAGTTTAAACACATCAACAATCAACCTGTCGCCGGATGCCAATGTTTTAACGTCAACTATTTCGCCTTCAGCAGCGACAGCATGATTCAATTGCGTCTCGCTTAAAGACATCGGCTTATGATACCACGAGTCAAAAATGCCAATTCCTAAAAACAAAAGAAAAATCCACACCGAATGGCGTGAATTTAATCTTATGGCATTTAACGGCATCGCAGTTCTCTTTATAAGCACAAGATAAACAATAACCGCAAAACTCACCGGCATCAGCCCCCACACCGGAGAATGAAGCCATTTGCCTGCTATTAAACCAGCGATTAGTCCGATCAGAGGGAGGAGAAAATTCATATATTATTAAACCTGCCAGATTTCCCAGGCAGCCAACGCCTGAATATGCAACATTTCCAATCCATTTTTAACAGCAGCCCCATGCTCAGACGCCTTTTTCAAGAACGCAGTTTCCTCCGGGTTGTATATCAGATCATAGCATAAATGATAATGAGTGAGCAATGAATATGGAATATCCGGGGCATTATCCACATCTGGCCACATTCCAAGCGGGGTAGTGTTGACTATGACATGATGGCTTGACAGAATATCAGGTGTGAGCTGCGAATATGACAACTGCCCTTCTCGAGGGTTTCTCGACACCTTTTTCACGCCAAGCCCCATTTTTCTCAAGACAAATTCTACAGCACGGGAAGCTCCTCCCGTGCCGAGAATTAAGGCGTTTTGCATGTGCGGTTTCATCAAAGGCATTATCGAGTCATGAAAACCCTTCGCATCTGTGTTATATCCGCACAATTTATGGCTATCGCCAGATCTTTCAATCCTTATTACATTCACCGCTCCGATTTGGCTTGCCTCATCAGAAATAGCATCGAGATAAGGCAGCACCTTCTCCTTATATGGAATTGTGACATTCAGCCCATTCAGTTCAGGACGTGTTTTTAAAAATTCGGGAAGCTCCGAAATTGTTTCAATAGGGAAGAGGTCATAACTTTCATCTATCTTTTCTTCTCTAAATTTTTTATTAAAAAAATCGGCAGAGAAAGAATGTGAAAGTGGATAGCCAATTAGTCCGTACATTTCTAAACGAGTTTAAATTACCAAATTACAACCCTCTCAGTCTCTGGGCGGAACATTTTATCGCCTTTCTTTATGCCAAAGGCCTCAAAAAATGGCTCAATGTTTCGCAGAGTTACATTAACTCTGTTTTCTCCGAGAGAATGAGGATCGGTTTTTGTGCGAGAAAGAATCTCTTCCTGACGGATATTTCCTGCCCATAAATTTGCATAAGCCAGATAAAAACGCTGCAAAGGAGTGAATCCGTCGATATCTTTCAGTTCCTTATCTTTCATAGAGTCAAGATAAGCCGTGAGCGCCACACGCAATCCTCCTTGGTCTGCAATGTTTTCGCCAAGAGTGAACCGCCCGTTGGCAAACACTCCGGGAGCAACCTCAACTTTGTCAAACTGATCGGCAAGAGCATCGGCAAGCGTTGTGAATCGGCTGGCATCTTCCGCCATCCACCAGTCTTGCAGATTGCCGTCTTTGTCATACTGCCTTCCCTGGTCGTCAAATCCATGGGTCATCTCATGGCCTATAACAACACCTATAGCCCCATAGTTCTGCGCGTCGTCGGCAGAGAGGTCGAAATAGGGTGCCTGAAGAATTCCGGCAGGGAAACAAATTTCATTAGTGGTAGGATTATAATAAGCGTTCACAGTCTGCGGAGTCATGTGCCACTCTGTCTTGTCGACAGGCTTGTGAAGTTTCTTGTAATTGTCTTGGGTGTACCACACTGAAGCATTGTAGACATTATCAAGATATGATTTTTCAGGGTCGATTATAATTTCGGAATAATCTTTCCACTTATCGGGATAACCAATCTTGACAGTGAATGTAGAAAGCTTTTCATGAGCCTTCTTTTTAGTTTCATCCGACATCCATGTCAAATTGTCGATGTGTTTGCCGAGCGCTGTTCTAAGATTCTCCACAAGTCCGATCATGTATTCTTTGTTCTCGTTGGGGAAATATTTGTTGACATATAGTTCTCCAACCGCTTCACCAAGCATTGAATTAGGAACAGCCATAGCTCGCTTCCATCTTGGCTCTTGCTCCTCTTTGCCGCTCATAACTTTGCCAAACATCTCGAAATTGGCATCTTGAAAATCATCACTCAACACACCCGATGAGTCAGACACCATCTCAAACATAAGATAGTCTTTTATCTGCTGCTCCGACAATGTGGGGAGGTAAGAATCAAGAAACTCCATAAACGACGTAGAGGCTATGTTTGCCTCGGCCACACCATCGACGCCAAGAGATGAAAAATAAGTATCCCAGTCAAAATTTGGATAATCTTTGCGAATTTGATCAATGCTGCGCATATTATACCTCAACTGAGGATTACGACGCTGCTCGCGAGTCATCTTGTGTTTTGCAAATTCTGTCTCAATGGAAATGACGTTATTCCACACTCTGTTTTGCGACTGCTCATCATATCCGATAAGTTCCATGAGCCTTTTCACATATGTCTCATATGCCGCAAGTATCTTTGCATTAGCCTCATTCTCTTCAAGATAATAATCTCTATCGCCAAGGCCAAGGCCAACTTCTCCAATATGCAGGATGTTGCGGTCGGAGTTTTTAGCATCAGAACCTACCCCCGAGTTAAAGAACGAGCCGGTGATACCGTTATGAATCCATGCCAGAAGTTCCGCAAACTCTTTCTTGCCGAGAGATGCTGAATCAATTTTCTTGATAAAAGGGGCAAGAGGCTTTGACGCCTCTTTATTCAAGCGCACGCTATCCATGCCCATTTTATAAAGGTCGCTTACTTTCTGAGCATTAGTCCCTTTGATGCGCGACTGCGGATTATCCGACAGGTTAGTGATTAAATCCTGCAACTGCACACGTGCATTTTCTCGGAGCTGATCGAATGTGCCAAAACGAGAATACTCCGGAGTTAACGGATTGTTTTTCATCCATCCGCCACAAGCGTAAAGATAAAAATTCTCACCCGGACTAACATTAGGGTCAAGATTTGCCCTTTCAATTCCATGGGGCATGGCCATTGCCATCATTGGCAATCCGGCGGCCGCGCCAATAATTAGTTTTTTAAGGTTCATATTATAATAGTTTTCTGATGTCATATCTTTATCTGAATTTTTCTTTCAAAGAATCAAGTTCCATCTGTGCAGACTCCCACAAAGCCATAGATTCTTCCAGCAAAGTGCTCAGCCCGGAGTATTCTTCAAGCACTTCGGGCGAGGCGTCACCCTCGGCTAATTTATGCTCAATATCAGAGATTTTAGTTTCAAGTTCACTAACCCTGTTCTCGGCCTCTTTTGCTGCTTTTTCGGCCTTTCTGATAATCTTGTCTCTTTCTTTTTGCTCGGCATAAGAAAGATTTTTGCCAGACATCTCTCTTTCTGAAGAATGAAGACCATTATCCGCTTCATTACCCAATTGAGGCGAAAGGCTGGATAGGGAAGGGGTGCTTCGTTCAAGTTCATTGAGATTATCAAGTTTTTTCTTACGAAGAAAATCGTATATCCCGCCAAGGTTCTCTTTCACCTTGCCGCCTCCGAACTCATAAACTTTCTCTACAAGCCCATCCAAGAATTCTCTGTCATGACTGACAACAATGACAGTGCCATCAAAATCGTTAATTGCATCCTTGAGAATATCCTTTGTTTTCATGTCAAGATGGTTTGTCGGCTCATCAAGAATAAGGAAATTCACAGGCTCCAGAAGCAATTTAATCATAGCAAGGCGGGTCTTCTCACCTCCTGACAAAACCTTTACCTTCTTTTCAGATGCCTCTCCGCCAAACATAAACGCACCAAGAATATCACGTATTCTATTTCTGACATCTCCGGTTGCAACTCTGTCAATAGTGTCAAACACAGTTATTGTCTCATCAAGCATCTGCGCTTGATTTTGTGCAAAATAACCAATTTTGACATTATGCCCGAGGCGGAGATGACCGTCGAACGGAATCTCGCCCATGATACATTTCACTAAAGTTGACTTGCCTTCACCATTCTTTCCTACAAAGGCTACCTTTTCTCCTCTTCGCAACGAAAATTCCGCACCGGAAAATACCTGATGCTCTCCATATTTCTTTCCAAGATTCTCTACAATCAGAGGGAAATCACCTGAACGTGGAGCCGGAGGAAATCGAAGACGCAGTCTTGAATTGTCGACTTCATCAACTTCTATAGGCACTATTTTTTCAAGTTGCTTTATTCGGCTTTGCACCTGGACTGCTTTAGTTGCCTTATACCTGAATCGCTCGATAAAATCTTTAGTGTCGGATATAAATTTCTGCTGGTTTTCATATGCACGCATCTGCTGCTCTATACGCTCTTGTCGAAGCTGCACAAATGGTGTGTAACTAACTTTGTAGTCGTATATTTTCCCGCAAGAAATTTCAATAGTGCGTTTTGTGACATTATCAAGAAATGCTTTGTCATGACTGACAAGAACGACTGCCTTTGATTTTGTGAGCATAAATTGCTCAAGCCACTGAATTGATTCTATGTCAAGATGGTTTGTCGGCTCATCAAGCAGAAGGACATCGGGACGCTGCAAAAGTATTTTTGCCAATTCAACTCTCATTCTCCACCCTCCGGAAAATTCGCTTGTCGGGCGGTTAAGGTCATTTCTGATAAATCCAAGACCTACAAGAGTGCGCTCTATCTCCGCTTCCACACTCGGTGTGTCGTCCATCGAAATACGCTCGTTCAAAAATTCTATTCTCTCAAGAAGTTTATGATAACTATCCGATTCATAGTCTGAACGTTCTGCCAAGTTTTCGTTTAGACATGCCAATTCCTCCTCAAGGGCCAATCTTTGACGGAAAGCCTTTTTAGCCTCTTCAAGAATTGTGGTGTCGTCAGCAAGTTTCATTTGCTGCGGCAAATAGCCGACAGTAACGTTGGCAGGCTTGCTGACACTTCCTCCCGTAGGAGACTGAATCCCAGCCAAAATCTTAAGCATAGTAGACTTGCCGGCACCATTTTTACCGACAAGCGCTATTTTATCAGTTGGATTTATAACGAAAGATACATCAGTGAAGAGAGGACGAGCCGAAAATTCAACCGACAGGTTATTTATTGCTATCATTTCGTAAGTTCTTCTTTCCCTTTTGTGTTAATTCTTGTCAATTCTTCTTTTTGAGAGTCGCTAAGATTATCTTCATCCATTACAAGACGCTTACCCATAGCAAACATCAGCAACACTTCCTCTCTGTCTTTTTCCGACATTTCTTCTGCTTCCATCTTTGAAAACCTTATAGCATCGTCCAACGCAGACTCATACATATGAAGAAGATTATCATAGTCGGTTGCAGAAAGTTCTGATTTTTGAAGAATTTCCTCCGCTTCTTTCTGATTAAAACCTGAATTGCAGGCAATAAATGCAACAGATAAGACAAACGAAGATATATAGAAGAGTATTTTTTTCATAATCATAATCAAAATGAAATCTAACGCATTTAAAACCGGAATTTTCGGATGCGCAATATTTCCCCCAAAGTTAATGTTTTTTTCGCAGCTTTCAAAACATTACACATTTTTTGACTCTTCATTTTTGACTCTTGCCTCCGTTTAAAAGAGAACTTAAGAAGGAACAAACAACACCTTCAGAGCAGAAAACATAAAACAATGAGCGGCATCTTAAACAAGACGCCGCCCACCGTTAAGTTTTATTTATCTCTGAATCAGCATGTATTTTGCAGGTTTATTCTGTCATGCTTATAAAGGTGGCAGAGCCTGCCGCCATCGGGCTAAAGATGAGTTCTCCGCCATCCATGCTTAGATTGCAATTTCTGATAGCATTCACACCTGCTTTGTTTGTCTGACCATAAGAAGTGGAGAAGTTTCCGTCAAGCACATTTCCTTGAATGATAAGCACGTTATAGACACCGCCACCGGCAGGAACAGCATAAACAGCAGCAAGTTCTCTCTGATTGTTTGCTCCGATAACCATATCGCGAATCGGAAGATTCTCCATCATATAGATGAATTTATCACGATAGTCCTGCACATTTCCCTGATTGGCAGTGACAACTGAAGTTTTGATATTCTTCAAGGTTGCGTTATTGTCAACCTGAACTGTGCCAACTGATTTCTCTGACATCCCCGAGAGTTTTGAAAGCGAAGTGTATGCCTGATCAAGTGAAGTATCGGCCATAGCGGCGAAACCTGTGGCGAATATAGTGACGAGAGTTAATATTATCTTTTTCATAATTGATGATTTTTAGCAATTTGCAATACTAATATTTGATTACTTATAGTGGAATCCGCTTTTGATGCCGTTGCGGCAATATGCATGGATCACTCAACTACTTCCATAGTTATGAAGTCAACTACATCAATTGTTGGGGCGGACGCCATGACAAGTTCGTTGCCTTGCATACTTACTTCACAATTCCTGATTGCCTCAAGCCCTTCTGCCGTTGTCTGTCCATAGGCAGCTACATATTGACCGCCTTTTTCTCCGACAAGGAACAGAACATTGTAGACATCGCTATCAGAAGGCTCTGTAAAAGCACATGCCATTTCGCTCTGGTTGTTTGCGCCGATCAGCATATTTACAGATGGAAGACTCTCTACTGTGTAGATGAACTCCTGTGCATATCTCGGACTGTTGCAAGTCACGCTGTGAAGGTTAGATACTACTGCATTCGGAGAAATCTGAACACTTTCAACTTTCTTTTCAATCATGCCTGGTTGATTCACCAATGAAGTGTAGGCGTCGTTAAGTGAAATCTGAGCAAAGCCTGTAAGACTGCAGGCAATCCCTGCGATGAGTGTAAGGAATAACTTTTTCATATAATTTGATTTTTAGCTTGTTATGCCTTATTAACATAAATAAAGGCAAATTGGTTCAAATAAGGCATTATTATTTTTAATTTAGTCCAAATTTTAACGTTAACACCATTCTATGATTTAAAATTAACATTTAAAAAATAGCATTGTTCTCAAAATTATTTCAAAAAGCAAACACAAAGAGCACCTAACGGATTATAAAATAAATTCGCCAAGCGCACAAATGCACGCTTGGCGAATAATATCTGATATAATTAATTGGCTTACATCATGCCGCCCATGCCGCCCATACCGGGAGCTCCCATAGGAGCGGCAGGTGTCTCTTCTTTCTTATCAGCGATGACACATTCAGTTGTGAGGAACATGCCTGCGATGCTTGCAGCGTTTTCAAGAGCCACGCGAGTAACTTTAGCAGGATCAATAACGCCGGTAGCAAAGAAATTCTCAAAATTATCTGTACGGGCATTATAGCCAAAATCACCTGTGCCCTCTTTCACTTTCTGAACAATCACGGCACCTTCTACGCCTGCATTTGCAACAATTTGGCGAAGAGGCTCTTCGATGGCACGGCGTATAATTGCAATACCGGTGTTCTCATCGTCGTTATCACCCTTGAGTTCTTCAAGCGCAGGAAGACAACGTATGTAAGCTATGCCGCCACCTGGCACAATGCCTTCAGCAATTGCTGCTCTTGTTGCAGAAAGAGCATCGTCAACACGGTCTTTCTTCTCCTTCATTTCAACTTCTGAGGGAGCGCCAATATAGAGAACAGCCACACCACCGGCGAGCTTAGCCAGACGCTCATGAAGCTTCTCCTTGTCATAGTTGGATGTAGTAGTCTCAATCTGAGCCTTTATCTGATTGATTCTATCAGAAATAGCATCTTTAGAGCCGGCACCGTTCACAATTATTGTATTATCCTTGTTCACAGTAACCTTCTCAGCAGTGCCAAGATCCTGAACTGTAGCCTGGGCAAGCTGCATGCCTTTCACTTCGCTTATCACAGTGCCACCGGTAAGAATGGCGATGTCTTCAAGCATCTCTTTTCTGCGGTCGCCAAAACCGGGAGCCTTAACTGCGCAAATCTTGAGTGAGCCGCGAAGACGGTTCACAACAAGTGTGGCAAGAGCCTCGTTGTCTACATCCTCGGCAATGATAAGAAGGGGACGACCGCTCTGGGCAACTGATTCAAGCACAGGAAGGAGATCCTTGAGATTTGAAATCTTCTTGTCATACAAAAGAATGAATGGAGAATCCATCTCACATTCCATCTTTTCGCTATTTGTAACAAAATAGGGCGAAATATAGCCGCGATCGAACTGCATGCCTTCCACAACATCAACAGTTGTTTCTGTGCCTTTGGCCTCCTCTACAGTGATCACGCCCTCTTTCTTCACCTTCTTCATAGCCTCTGCGATAAGACGGCCGATCTCTTCATCGTTGTTGGCAGAAACACGAGCCACATTTTCGATTTTTTCGATGTCGTCATCAACTTCCTGGCTTTGAGCCTTGATTCCTTCAACCACAGCAGAAACAGCCTTATCAATGCCTCGCTTAAGATCCATCGGATTGGCACCTGCGGCAACGTTCTTGAGACCTACATTAACTATGGCCTGAGCAAGGACTGTAGCTGTAGTTGTTCCATCACCGGCCTGATCACCGGTCTTTGAAGCAACCTCTTTCACAAGCTGCGCGCCCATGTTCTGGAAAGGATCCTCAAGTTCGATTTCACGAGCTACAGAAACTCCGTCTTTTGTGATATGGGGTGCGCCAAACTTCTTTTCAATTATCACGTTGCGACCTTTGGGGCCAAGTGTTACTTTCACTGCATCGGCAAGAGCGTCGACACCATTTTTCAACTCTTCGCGAGCCTTGATATTGAATTTTATTTCTTTTGCCATTTTGGGTATTCGTTAAAAATATAATACAGACAGAATTTGAGAAATCAATCGCAAATCCCCGTATATACAATTTATATTCAATTGTTATTCTATCACAGCGAGCACATCGCTTTGACGCATCATAAGATATTTTGTGCCCTCGAATTCAATTTCTGTGCCGGCATATTTGCCATAGAGCACAAGGTCGCCCTCTTTCAGAATCATGGGTTCGTCTTTTAGGCCGTTGCCCACTGCGAGCACTTTTCCTTTCAGAGGTTTCTCTTTTGCTGAATCAGGAATTATGATGCCGCTCACTGTGACTTCTTCTGCAGCTGTAGGCTCAATAAGAACCCTGTCTGCCAATGGTCTGATGTTCATAAACAGGTATATTTTAAAGTTTTTGATTGTTTCTAAAGGATTACATTTCAAAAATCGTGCCAAACTTGACAGCACTTCAAAAAAACTAAAAGAGAAACACATTGCTTTAGCAAAATGTTTCTCTTTTATGCCTCGTATTTATTTAAGATAAGTTATTTTCTTACTTTTTAACAAGAATATAGCTCCTTTGAGGAGCAAGGATTCCTCTCAAAACACCTTTTTTAACTTTAAACTCTTTTCC
Source organism: Muribaculaceae bacterium (assembly GCA_009775365.1). Lineage (GTDB taxonomy): Bacteria > Bacteroidota > Bacteroidia > Bacteroidales > Muribaculaceae > Lepagella. The sequence continues at coordinate 2,575 of VSPM01000065.1, read as the reverse complement.
GTAGACTTCATCCTTATATGTGCCATCAGGAAGTGACGTGGGCAGATTGACAGAATTGGCAAACTTTGAAATGTTGACCACAGCTGCGCCTTTCTTGCCTCTGTTCACCAATAAGACCTGACCATTATCAGAGAATCTCACATCCTCTTTTTGTCCATTCATCGCAGTGCGGAACTTATTCACGGCCACAACCTCCGGATGGAAAAACTCATCATTTCCACGTGCCCCCAATATATTGTCGCCCCAATATTTTTGACGGGTTGACCCCGCCGGTCGGCTGAAGAATAGGGGAGTGCCGTTCTGACGTGCAGTCAGAAACACCCATCCGACGCGAATCTGGTCGTCTGTGAGATGTGCAGATTCGTGTGCGTTGGCATAAGTGTCATGGCTTTCAACCCAAGTAGTGAGATATTCAGGAGCCGATGTATGATGCCAGTTAATCAAGTCAAAATTGCCGACTGCCCCCATCTCGAGGGCTTCGCGAAGAATATGCCCATATCCGGAAGCTGTCTGCCCAAAATAATCTGCATACTCTGCCTCCGGCACATTTCTATCTTGAAGCACTTCGCCATACACAAACAAAGAATCATATGGCACTGCAAGACTGACGCCGCCCACAGATTTTCTGCCAGTGGCAACATCCCAGAAGTCATTCTCTTTAACACCCGATGCAGAATCGACAGGATCGGAATGAACACCTATATGTTTGGCGGTGTCATAACGAAATCCTTTTACACCCAAACTCAGCAAATCGTTTACAAACTCCATATAATATTTCTGAAAAGCCGGGTTCTCAGTGTTGACATCTGGAAGTGCCCCTGACCCCCACAGGGTGCATTGAAGACGGTCGTTATAATCTTCAACAGGACGAAGACCTTGAGAATGATACATTTTATCTCGCCCTCCAACCGCTTTATAGAAATCTTCTTTGACAGCATCCACATCAAACGCAGTGTGATTCGGAAGCACATCTACAATCACTTTAATATTATACTTGGCGGCGGAGTCCATCATTTGCTTCATCTGATCGCGGCTGCCAAGAATATCATTTCCGATTTTCCAATCAGTAGGCTGATAATAGTAATACCAGTTGCCCTCTATGATATTATCATCAAAAATAAGTTTGCCGCTACCTTCCGGGCTGTAGCAATTCTGCACAGGAGATGTCTGCACCATTGTAAAACCGGCATCGGCTATGCGCTTCATGTTTTCTCCTATAGTAGGGAAATTCCAACTCCATGCATGAAGTATCGACTCTGTGTTTGTAGCATTGGGATCATGTGTCACACGATCTTTTGACATGGCGGGCAACAATGTGGCCACTCCAATAGATAGGGCTAAAACTCTCTTCATTAAATTGTCTGAATTTTTCACGATGATTGCGCGTACAATTAACGTGTAAGATGATAATTATTTAGTTAAGTATGGTCTTAAAGACACATTTTTAATCAATAACGTGTTTTATTTGATTCTATTTTATTGTATGAAAAATTTTTGGAGATTAAACTCACTTCAAATGTCAACGCATGTCACTGCAATGACTGCCGCAATGTCTTCTATTGCCACAATTACAAATATGCACACAATCCAACAACATGTGCCAAATTCTAATAATTATTAAAATTCTGATATTTAGCGTTTAAGAGTTGCAAATACAATTTATTTTCACTAATTTTGTACACAAAATCTAAGCCATGCAGAGCAAGGCTAAGGAAAACCCAAAATCATGAATCTTCGTAACCTCTTAACACTCATCATAATATCAGCCGGTGTAATGTGCGGTTCCGCGCAAACCATCAGCACAAAACACGCCCATCGAGCCGCGCATCAGCAACAACTTGCAAATGCGAAATTGCGAATGGACAAAAACGTCATCCAGGATTTCATTAAAAACGACATTGGACGCCGCGAAGATGCTGTTGCCAACCCGGACAAACTCTCTTCTGAATCTGCAGCCATGATTAATGACCTCCTTTCGGAAGCAAAAAATCATCTCGGCAAAAGATATCGTTCCGGAGCAAAAGGACCGAATGCTTTCGACTGCTCCGGATTCTCAAGTTATGTTTATCGCCAGTTCGGGTATTCGCTTGGAGCATCCTCAAGAGACCAGTTTAATCAAGGAGAACCAGTAGACAAGAATAAACTGAGAGCAGGCGACCTTGTTTTTTTCACAGGAAGAAACAGGAACAGGGGAGTAGGGCATGTAGGAATCGTGGTTAGCGCCGACAATGACAAAGGAACTTTTAAATTCATTCACGCCAGCACATCGCAAGGAATAAAAGTTGACAGCAGCGACGGATACTACACACATCGCTATCTTGGAGCAAGAAGACTTATCACAGAATAAATCTACCGCCTGCAACTATTGCTTGACACAAAAATAAACATCGTGGGCCAAGGTTATTGTCAATAACCTTGGCCCACGATGTTTTCTTTATTTACCACTAACAGGATTAACCTTTTACCACTGATAAGACAGATCCGCCTTTATATTTTATTCAAACAATACGGTCTTTATTTAGAATTCATATATATATGCGTTATACATTATAATTAATAATATGCTATATAATAT
>VSPM01000064.1 GCA_009775365.1 Muribaculaceae bacterium | reverse complement strand
ATTACCAAAAGAATCGGCAACTTTTTCAAGCTGCCGATTCAACTTTTTATGGTGTTCCTTATCCCGAACTCGCGTAAGTATGCCTAATACCAATAAATAATTTTTCATACTTTTTATATTTAATTTATTTATACAACATCACGAATGTTAACATTGTTCACAGCACTTAACTTATTTTAACAACGAAAAAAAGCGTGCTTTAAAATACGCTTTTTGAAATTCTCGATATTTTGATGGGTCAGTCGTCAATTCTCAGGAACTGCCCGGAGCGGTCAAACTCCAGTTCGATGCCGTCTGACAATTCTATCTCATATTTTCTTGAGTCAATATCCATCGACACTATCTTGCGTCCTGAAAAATTCTTCGACACATAATCGCAGATTGTCTTGAGCAAAAGCCCCGACGGCACTTCTCTCATGCCACAGTCTATCTCTTTGAGCTCTCCGTCCTTATCGAAATCAAGCTCCGTGCCATCATTTAGCACCACGTCATAATCAGCACCCCCAAAAAGATTCGAGTCGATTTTTATATGATTGACAGCCATCTTGGGATAGTATGTCTTGAGCAACTTCTGCGCTGCCGCAGGAAGTTCGGCCACATCTCTGCTCACCCTGTCGCGTGCGGAAAGCGAGCCGGCCATCATGGCAATCATAAATGCCAACACCAATAACTTCTTCATAATATACATATTTTCATATATTTTACACAATCCGCAAGAACCTGACGCCTATGTGCCGGCATGAAGCATCCTGCAAACCCTTATTTATAGGGAAGGGAAACAGAAAGCAGGCCATAGCCACTACCGGCTATGAGCTGCTGATAACAATGGACACGAAATGATGCCGTCAGAATTTATATGTCAGGCCCGCAAGAATCGGGAGCCGGTTGAAATCTTTCATATACTGGTATTTGAACTCGAAATTAGCTGCGAAATTAGATGTAATCTCATATTCCGCGCCAAGGCCGATGTTGAACGCAAACTTATCTTTGCTGTATGACCAGTCGGAGCCGGAGAATTTCACATTGCCGTAGCCAAGTCCGGCCAACGGATAGAGATAGAACCTATCGGCGCAAGGAATCATGAAATGCACGTTGGCCATAGCCGTGAAACTGCTCACACTCTTGTCGCGGAATCCGAAATCAACATCCGCCTGCAGGCGAATAAGGCTTGTGGCCTGATACTGGAATTTGGCACCAAGAATGAAATTGGTCACTGATGAATGCTTCTCTATGCAAGGGGCGGCGCCAAGATTGATGCCAATGCCCATATCGCCGGTTGCGGCAAATGCAGCTGACCCTCCAAGAGCGAGGACGGCTGCCGACAGTAAAATCCTTTTCATAACACTCATTTTTTACATTATTTACGCCTATGCCCGTCTCAGCAATCTGATATGTGAAATAAAGGAAGCGGGCATGATTCCCATCACATACACATTTATTAAACGATTTAACAATGCCGATAGTTCACACAACCCGTCAAAAAGAGAAAAAAACACATAAGTTCCATTCCGCCGTTCCGCCGTTACAAAACAAGCCACCCGGGGTGCGGATGGCCTGAATGTAATGAGAATACGTATACTTTCCTTAAGGCGCTGACAGAATCAGCGATAGTCCTTAAGAATTTCACGGAGCCTTTTACGAGTGAAGAAAATCCGGCTCTTCACTGTCCCGAGCGGCATAGAGAGGCGTTCTGAAATTTCTTCATACTTATAGCCTGCTACATGAAGAGAGAACGGTTCGCGACAATCTTCCGGAAAACCTGCAAGGATTTCCGAAATCTCCTTAACGGCATACGCTCCGTCGGGTGTCTCCAGCCCTGAATCCTGCTTGAGGTTCAAATGATAGAGATCTTCCGAAGTGTCAACCATAGTGTTCTCTCGCGCACTCTTTCGGTAGTTGTTGATGAAAATGTTGCGCATGATTGTGAGCATCCACCCCTTGAAATTTGCGTTGTCAACAAATTTTTCTTCATTGTTGAGCGCCTTCAGAGTAGTGTCCTGCACAAGGTCATGAGCTTCATCTGCATCGAGAGTAAGCTTTAAGGCGAAAGAACGAAGATTAGCCTGCATCCCAAGCACTGATGAAATGAATGAGGGCTTGCTGCTCATTGATGTGAACAATTAGGTGATTTGTGTATATGTATTAATATCTCGCCACAAAGGTAGATAAAAGAAAGCGAATCTACAAAATAAATTGTCTGATTTTTTATTTAATTTTACATTCTTTCACCATTTATATTAAAATTCATTTAATTCGGCAAACCCTTTGCTATTTGCCGCCCTTAGGCATTGAACCGGCTAAGAGATATGTGGCTATTTTTCAATTTTTCCACCTTCACAAGTTCAATGCGGGTAGTGGCCATGCGCATAACGGTGAATTTCAGACTTCCCGATTCAAACGTCTCGCCCTGAGCCGGGAGAGCCCCAAGTGTGTCGAGAATGAAGCCGCCGAGTGTGTGATAGGCGTCAGACTCCTTTATGTCGAGCCCGAACTCCTCGTTGATATTCTCTATCTCGGCACGCCCGCTGAATTCATACACCCCGCTGCTCACCTCCCTTGCCAAGAGCCGCTTGCGGTCGTGCTCATCTTCTATCTCTCCGAAGATTTCCTCCACGAGGTCTTCCAAAGTGGCCAGGCCGGCAGTGCCGCCAAACTCATCCACTATTATCGACATCGACTTCTTCTCTGAAAGCATTCGGCGCATCATTTTATTTGCAAGCATGGTTTCAGGCGTGAAAATCACCGGCTTTAAGGCTTCGCGCCAATCTCTGTTGGGATTAAACATCTCAGAGATATGAATATATCCCAACACGTCGTCGATGTCTTCCCTATAGACCACAATCTTTGAAAGACCTGTGGCGATGAACTTTCTGACCAGCTCCTCACGCGATATGGAGTCGATTCCTACAGCCACAATCTCGTTGCGCGGAATCATGCATTCTCCAATCTGAGTGTCTTTAAAATCGATGGCATTACGGAAAATCTTCACTTCATGTTCCACATCATCTTTGCCGGTGTTGTCGGCAATCTGCTTCTGAAGGAAGTCGTCAAGCTGCTCTATGGTGAGACGGTCTGACGATTCCTCCTCAGTCTTGAGGCCAAACAGTTTCATCAGACCCTTCGATATTCCCGACACAAGGAGCGACACAGGATAGAGCACCCAGTAGATAAGATAGAGAGGCAGCGCAAACAGGCGCATCATAAAATTCGGATTGATGCGGAATGCGGTCTTGGGCATGAACTCTCCGGCAAAAAGCACCAATCCTGTAGAGAGCACCGTGTTGGCCACAAGCATCAGGGCCTCGTTGGGGAGCCAGGTCTCAAGAATCGGGTTGATTATGACGGAGAATGTGATGCCATACACAACCAGCACTATGTTGTTGCCCACAAGAAGAGTGGAGATAAACATATCTTCATGGCGCGAGAAGCCATGGATTATTCTGTCGATCAACCCGCCACGGGCGGCATCGATTTCCATTCTCACTTTGCTCGACTGCACAAACGCTATCTCAGTGCCGGAAAAGAGCGCCGACAGAAGAAGGGCGATGACTGTGGCTATGATTGCTGTGGTCAGTGACATTATATAATCATTTTGATAGTTTATTGCTTCAGTTTGTCGCGGTCAACAGGGAATATGCCCGAAGGATGGAGAATTCTATAGCGTGTGAGCCTTTCGTCTGACTCAAAGCCTGTGCCTTCAAGCACATGTGTGGCGTTCTCAATGTGTATAAACGTGTCGGAATAGAGGCGCTGCCTACGCTGGTCCCAGAACACCCTTGGCGACAGGAACACATCTTTCGGGGCCTTAGTCATCTCCACATTTCCCTCAAGCCTCCAGAGTTTCTGAAGCCTGAAGAAACGTGCGGAATCGGCCGCCACAGTGGCGATAACCTTGAACTTGGGGTCAAACTTCTGGAGATACAACCCTTCGGGAAACGACCAGTAAGGGGTGTCCACCTCGTCATACACATACCACACCGGGGCCACTATCTTATACTGTGTCACCCCTGAATCAGACACAAGCGTAGATATGTTATGAGTCACCATCGAAGGCATCTTCGACGGGTCGAGGTTTCGAGAAATGTCCACCTTGGTCTCTTCAGTGCAACTCCCTGCCGCTACCGACAGGCCCACTGCTGCTATGAATGAAAGTCCGGTTATTCTCATATCATTACTTGATGCGACGCTGCCAGAACCAGAGTTCGTTGAAGTTCACACCAAGAGTTATGTTCAGATAATTTTCGGAAATAAGGGTGGCGGGGTGCGCCGCTCTGTGTTTCCATTCCACACCAAGGTTAATCATAGTTTTCCCTTCCGGAGTGTTGAAGCCGAAGCCGGCAGTCACGCCATACTCCCTCACCTGGTTGCCCCGGATTTTAAGATAGTCATTGCTGTAATATGCGCCGAGACGATAAACCATGCGCTCGAAATAATTGCCTCTGATTTTCGGCACATACTCGCCGCCTATGGCATAGCGTGTGCGATTGCTGAAATTCATCCCCTCAAACACCATCTTGTCGGGTTCGGCGAGAGAATAAAGAGGAGAATATTTCACTTTCGACCATTCCTGGAATGTGACGTCGGCCTCAATCATCCAGCGCGAAGTGCGCTCATGCTTGTAAGATATGCCGCCACCGATGGTCATAGGCGTGTAGTAGTTGCCACCCATTTTCATGAATGCCACAGTGTCGGCCACTGATGACTGCGTAGTTTCCTGCACAGTAGCCCAGGTGTCGCCGTGAAGCGATTTTTTAGGAGTGAAGGTAAGTCCGGCCGTGATGCGGTCGTTGCGCGAAACGCGGGCTGTGTATTGCGCACCAATAGAGATGTCCCAGTCGCGAATTTTCATCACATGCTCAAAAAGAGTCTGCCCGGAAGTGACAGGAGAAGAGAAAACGTCGTTGATGATGTTGCCGAAACTATAGGCCACGTTCACGCCGAGCGAAAAGCCCCCCACTTTGCCGGCCACGCCCAGATAAGCCTGGTTGATGCCGCCGGAGCCTTGGTTCTGCATTGCTCCGTGGGCTATGTCGCTGCCGAAAGCATATCCCACCGAAGAATAAGGCAGCATGCCTATAGAGCCGCCCATAAACTTGCATATCGGGAACTGCATCGTGATGTAGTCAAGTCCGCCGCCGACAGATTTCTCTTTCACGTCCCCCTCTTTCTGCCATAAGAAAGCCATGTCGGCGCCTATGTCAAACAGGAATGTGAGCGAGTCGATAGAAGCATACGAAGCCGGGTTCATCACATTAATCTGCCTCCCGGAATTCATTGCATATCCCACCGAGCCCATCTGGCGCTGCATCGACGACGCCCGGTCGCTCAAGATGCCATAGCCATACATTGAGTAAGGAGTGGTGACATTCTGGGCCATAGCCCCCGCCGCAGTGGCCACAAAAATCAATAACAATAGTTTTATCTTGTTCATAAGTCAGTTTAGTCCTGATTATTAGTTATATGTAGTTTCAATTTTTATCAATCAAACGCCTGCTCCCTCGCGACATTATAATTGAATATCCTCATCAGGCCACGCCCCACGAGGTTGACATCCTTCTCCACCGGGAGCCCTCTCTGCACAAGGAGCGGCAAAAGCCTTTCGCCGTCGCTTCCGGTAAGGATGATTCTCCGGCATCCATACATCTGCCCGGCCATGCGAAATGAATCTGCAATCTCGCAGGCCATCCCTCCGGCCACGCCTGCCCTTATCGCGCTCACAGTGTCGTGGCCGAACACACTCACAGGCCCGTCGCAATCCACGAGCGGGAGCTGGTCGGTCTCCGTGCGGAGGCATTTAAAGCGCAGACGCATTCCGGGGGCGATGTTTCCACCCATGAAATTACCCTCTTCGTCTATCACGTCGAGGGTCATGGCCGTGCCCGCGTCTACCACAAGCGCGGCCTCTCCGGGACACAGTTCGGAAGCCCCTACAGCGGCAGCCACGCGGTCGTTGCCGAGCGTGGACCGGCTTCCGTAGTTCACTTTCACCGGGAGAGCCACCGATGCCGTTAGCACAAGCAGTCGCCCGTCGACCAGACGTCGCAGGGTTTCCAGAAATTTGGCGTCGGTGTGACGCACACTGCAATAGGCACACCCGTCGGCCTCTCCCCTCTCAAGAAGCGGGAGAAGATCTTCTATGGCAGAACCCTCCATCCTTACAGTGTCGATAATTTCCGGTCCTTCCCATAGCACACCCTTGGCCGAGGAGTTCCCTTGGTCGATAGTGAGGATTCGTTTAACGTTGGCGGAGCACATCATCAGTCGGCTTTATTCTGTTCTTTTTTCGCACGTGAAACAATCATCCACGAAGCAATAATCTGAATCAGGGCTCCGGCGAGCGTGAACATAATCGTGTCACGCAACACGGCAAGCACCCCGGCGTATGGCCCGAGATGCCCTTCATTGTAGAACCAGCAGGCGGCGCCTACTATAAAAGTTGCCCCGGCCCAGAATTCCATGCGGCGAAGACGCCTCATCCTTGAAGAGTCGGAGGGATCGTTCACATTCACCACCCTGGCCACTGTGTAAATCAAAGCCCCGGCGCTGAAAACCCACTTGAAAATTTTCAAGAAGTCAATTTTCTCCGGATTCATGAATGGCGACACTAATGCCACACATATCAGAAGGAGGCCAAATGTGGCTGTCGATTCCACAAGTTTGCGCCTCTTTTCAAGGGACGAACCCTTAACCTTTGTTTTGGAAGACATCTGATGCGAATGATTGGGTATATATTAGCATATGAAATATGCAGATATTCTATGGTGAGGGAAAGGGCTATTTCAATATATAGACATCCTCCGACGGACGCTGCATATGAAACTTCTCTCGCGCTATGTGCTCAAGGTCGCCGTTGTCATGAATTATGGCCTCGCGCTGCGACCTGTAATAGGCGGCCGAATCCCTACACCGGGCAATCTCCTCCGTGAGGGCGTTGATCTCTCGCTCATATTGCATATTCTGAGAAATCGACGTGTCGTCGTTAAAAAAAAGCAACATCACAACCAATGTGCCTATAGCTATCAATGGAAGATGAGAACGCCTGCGCACCCAAAAATTTGCCTTCTTTATCGTTTTGCTCACGTTAATATTGATTGAGTGGAGATGGCAAAATCGCCAATGACCACAAAATTAATGATAATATACCATTCAACCGCAAAACTGAGGCGTATTTTTAATATTTTAACGTCTCAGACCCCTTTTTTCACCCGCTTTTTCTCGAAATCCACAATGTTTTCAAAAATAATTGTTAATTTTCAAAATTGCCATTTTACAACCCGCCGGCATCACACCCCTACAAAATTCAGCCTTTTGACTGCAATAATACATTTATAACAACCCATTCTAAAGCAATTTGAAAATTCAGCTCACTTCCCTTAATTGCCGTTAATATTTTTGCGCAATTTTTTAACACCATCTCGCGATAACTTTTCTTTCTGCGTTGTTATATAAACATCAAATCAACAAACAGGCCGGTGCCAAAGGTGCCAACCCCACAGCATCGGACTCCACTAAAAACTATATGGCTATGGCAGAATCAGGATCATTCAAACAGAGATTATTAGGATTGCAAAGCAACCTTTTAAATTTCGCATATCAGCTCACTACAAGTCGCGAAACGGCTCAAGACCTTGTGCAGGACACAACCCTTAAAGTGCTCGACAACGAATCTAAATATGTCGACAACGTAAACTTCAAAGGCTGGGTGTTTACAATCATGCGCAACATCTTTATCAACAACTATCGCCGCCAGGTGAGAAGCGCGACTGTGGTCGACACCACTGAAGACCTTTATCATCTCAATCTCTCGCAGGAGTCAGGGCTTTCCACCCCGGAAGGCAGTTTCGCTGCGAAAGAGATTTCTGAAGCCATCAAGAATTTCTCTGAAGAATACAGAGTGCCTTTCTCAATGTATGTAGCCGGCTACAAATATAGCGAGATAGCCGACAAGATGGGGCTCCCCCTCGGCACTGTGAAAAGCCGCATATTCTTTGCACGCAAACGCCTCCAGGCGCTCCTTAAAGACTACAGATAAGCCAAGCCATAATGCGGGGACACATTATGCCGCCCTGCTGATTATCCTGATTTATTACTCTCTCCCTATGATGAAACATTCTCTAAAGTCATACCTCTTCAATATCCAAGAATAATCAAATTTCATTTTGCAAATGTCGGCAGGGGGCATCGGAAATTCCGATGCCCCCTGCCCGCTTTTGCAGCATCCTGCCCCATTGCACCCGCCTCACCTTCGCATCATTCATATGAATAAGAAGGAGAAGCCACAAGAGTTTGAACAGCAGTACAAAGAAGGTCTTATTGATCTATATTTCGGAGACGGTAGCTTCACACAAGGGTCAATGGATACAGCCTGCGGACTACGTCTCGACTGACAACTTTTTCTTGAGTATCAATAATTAAAAACACTATAATATATATTTTTGCAAACACTAATCATAAATACAAATAAAAAAATTATAATTTTTTTATTTGTATTATTTTATTTATCTTTGCGAAAGTTAACATATAAAATATAAATTATATGGAACGAGTATTATTGTACATATTCATTGCCATGACACTTATAACACAAGCATCATGCAAAACTGAATCAGAGCTAATCAGCAGTAATGATCCCTTGGCAGAATATCTCGCATTCGGGAACATACACAATTCTATGCTTGAAAAAACTCAAGAAGCAATCGAAGCAAGAAGCACCAAAGGTGAAGAATTCAACCTTGAAGATTGGAAAGAATTACATGAACTCCAAAAAGAGCAAGTTCAATATATGGACATCAGTGACTCTCAAAAAGTTCTTTTTACAAATGCTTTAGATAGTCATTTTGAATATTACAACATTGATAATATTTGGGAAAAATCATATTCCTCGTCTTCAGACAACAACAAATGTGAAATAATATCTTTAATAAATAGCCTTCATGCTTCATCTATTATTGACTCTTTTGAAAGAGATTTGCTAAAAAAACTTAGTGAATATATTATTAGACAAAAAAATGAACCACAATTTGCTATACTTTTAGCTATCGAAGGATTGGCAGCACAATGGAGAAATCATTATGGCATCCAACTAATAACTAAAAAAGGAAAGTTCTCTGCTTACATTATTGGAATTAGCTTGTCTTCAGCTCAGTGGTGGGAAGATAATCCAGAAAGTGCAGCACCACAAACAAGAGTAGCACCATGGGTATACATTGATGCACTCGGGGCTATCCGTTCGGCATGCTATTCTGCTATTCAACAACAAATCTCATCGCAAATGAGTGGAAATGTCGACTGGGAACAAATAGCATATTCAGCGTTGGCAGGAGATGTAATTTATTCAACAACAGGACTAAAACAAGTAGCAGCTATAGCAGCCACAATACTTTCAGAAATTTTCGGTTGACATTATTTAGCATTATAATGTTATCTGATGAAAATTTGATTATATAATTGAAGGATAAAAATTTTAAATACCCCTCAAAAGTATGACACTATTGGAATTCATTAAAGAAACTTTCATGCTTATTGGCATATGCTGGCTTGCTGACAGGATTCTCAAATATATGTTGATGCCATTTGTATGGTATAAACGGCGAACTAAAAAACAATAACGCATTTCACAATGGCCTTGCAATCCGAGATTCTGTGCAATGCCGACTCAACGACTGGCCGAAAACCCCATTTATCATGAATGAGATTATAATTCCAATAAAACTGGCAAACGCCATATTCATAGTTATTATCGCCTTGATGGGGAACGACCTGATGAAATGGTTTTCAAATGAGATGGGCTGGAACGCTTCCAAATCCAAGAACGGCAACAAAAAGAGCCGCACATCATTCATCTCAAAAACCCGCATCACGATAGCGGAAACCCTAAGACATCTGGCAAACAAGATCGACTCATAGCCATCCCTTATCAAGCCTTTGGCTATAACATAAAAAGCACCCGGCGGGTGCTTTTATGTTGTCTCTACAGTTCTTCCAAAAGGTCGGGGCGCAGGCGGCGCGTGCGCTCAAGGCTCTGCTCGTGGCGCCATTCATCAATCTTGGCCTCATGGCCGGAAAGGAGTATGCCGGGAACCTTCCACCCGTTATAATCTGCCGGACGAGTGTAAATCGGGGGCGCAAGCAAATTATCTTGAAATGAGTCGGAAAGCGCAGACTGTTCATCTCCTATCGCACCCGGAATCAGTCTCACAATAGCGTCGGTCATTACCAAGGCCGGAAGCTCGCCGCCTGTGAGCACATAGTCGCCTATCGAAATCTCTTTTGTGACAAGGTGTTCGCGTATGCGATAGTCCACACCCTTATAATGGCCGCAAAGAATTATCAGATTCCCCGCCATAGAGAGCGTGTTGGCCATCTTCTGATTAAAAGTCTCGCCGTCGGGCGACGTGAATATCACATCGTCATATTCCCTTTGGGACTTCAGGACATTGATGCAAGCCTCCACCGGCTGGACTTTCATCACCATCCCCGCCTCTCCCCCGAAAGGATAGTCATCGACCTTGCGGTGACGGTCGGTCGTATAGTCCCTGAGGTTATGCACAACGATTTCCGCGAGCCCCTTGTCACGGGCCCGTTTCAGGATGGAGCACCCAAGCGGCGACTCAAACATCTCTGGCAATACGGTTAATATATCTATTCGCATCTCTTGTCGGATTATTATTTATCGGCACCGCCGCCCTACCCGCAGCAGACGGGCAACCTCTATTATAAACGCTGCCGCGTCGCCTATATTATATGCGTTATATGTCTGTAATATGTGCCGGCGACACGCGGAGCCTCCTGTCGGCATCGACAAGCGGAAACGACATGAAAAAGTCACTTCGACAGTGCGCGACACTCTCCGATATTGCAAAAAACATATATTTCAGGCCTTTTTAATCATGCCATTTTTTGGGCTAAACGAAATTTATATTATCTTTGCAATTGCAATATCTCTTTAAAACCGGTTATTAATATTAGTTTCCGGTCTGAAAAGTTTTTTTGCAAACAAAAGTATCATTTTTCACCATTAAACACTTTAACTACTTATGAAACTTCTACCTAATCTCAGTGCCAGACGTTGGTTTCTTACCGCAGGATGCACTGCCATTGCATTGTCTGCCTCCGCAGAATGGGAACAAGTGCTATCGTTGCCTTGCACATACGCGCACTTCATCACATCGGAAGGCATACATCTCGCCTCTGACCTCCGCGAAGACCAGAAAGGGGGCATCTCTTATTCTGAAGACAACGGCAAGACATGGGTCAAGGCTGACGTAAAAGACTATTGGTTCAGCAATTTCTACGAGGCCGACGGATATCTGTTCGCCACAGGCAGCGCCGGCAGGATCGGACGCAGCGAAGACGGAGGCCGCACATGGGACATTCTCAACTACAGCAAGGCAATTGAGGAATTCGTTGATCCGAAAGCCATCGACGGCACAAGCTGCTACGCCATCACATCTCTCGACGGCATCCTATACATCGGCGACTTCTGCGGAGGCGGAATCCTGCGTTCAGAAAACTATGGCGAGACATGGGAACACACCGACCGTGAGTCTCTGCTGATTCAGGTGGACAGCCCGGAGCCGATAATGGACAACTTCTACAATCTCACAGCGTTCAACGGGAAAATCTACAGTTTCGGCATGTACTCCGTACACTCCCTCAATCAGGCCGGGGGGGCCTCAAAATGGGATGTAGAGCCCATAAACAGCAACTTCATGAGCCAGGTGACTGTGATGGGCGACAAGATGATATGCGGACGAAGCGTGATGAACTTCACTACAGATGTCGAATACCTTATATATAATGACGGCAACGAATGGGGTGAAATACCACGTCCCGACACCGACGACAATAACGTGCGCGCCATCGTCTCTGACGGCAACCTACTCGTGACAGTCCACCATGGTGGCCCGGTCTACTACACCACCGACCTTGGAGAAAACTGGGAAATCAACGAAGATCTCCCCTCATACACCTACCCCCTCACTCTGGTGGCTGACGACAATTATATCTATACTGCCATTTACTCTCCGCTGCTTGACGACGCTAACAGCGGCGTATGGCGCATAAGCAAAGCCGAGCTCGGAGTTTCCGGAATAAATGCCGCGACTGCTGAAAACGGCGTGAGAATTGAAGGCGGATACATCCGCACATCCGGCAACGCCGACAGAATCGACGTCTACAGCATCGCCGGCGAGAATGTGCTTGGAGCATCCGGCACCGATTGCCTGTCGACCTCATCGCTCGCACCGGGCATGTATGTCTACCGCGTAATCTCCGGCACAGAATCTTTCAGCGGGAAGTTTGTCAACAATCCATCCAGACAATGAGCCGTAAAATGAACAACTTCTTGTTGGCGGGACTGTTTTTCGCCTCTGTCCCCTTTGTAGCGGCGGCCGCAGACACATCTGAAGTTTACTTCTCGTGCGGCTTCGACGACGGCATTCCCGACTCATTCCTCTGCACCGACAACGATGGCTGCGAACTGCATTTCACAATGACGCAACTCGGATTCGGGAGCCGCGACTCCTGGATCACCATGAGGGAAGAGGGGACGGAAAATATGTATGCCGCATCAGCCTCCAAGCATAAAAGCATCAAAGGCGAAGAGGCAAAGCCGGCCGACGACTGGCTTGTGCTGCCTCAGATATGGGTGAAAGGCGGCGAAGCCACCCTCTCCTGGAAAGGGATGTCTGCCAACGAAAGCTCTTCCAAGGCCAGCTCATACAAAGTTATGGTCTCCACAACCGGAATGACTCCGGCTGACTTTCAGGGGGAACCCATCGCCATAATAGAGAATGAGGCAATCGGCGAGTGGACACCTCATTCCGTCGATCTTGGCGCATATGAAGGGCAGAAGATTTTCGTGGCATTTGTCAACAACAGCCTCGGATGCGAGGTGCTCGCCATTGACGACATCATAGCCGAAGGAGGAAAAGGACTGGCCGAGCTCGTCATAACCCCCGGAGAGTTTTTCCTCGGAGGCGAGGAGGTTGAAATCGGCGGTTCTGTCACACCATACACCGACACTCCCGTCGAATCCATATCCCTGGTGTGCACATCCGGCGAAAAAACAATGAGCCTCGACTATGACAACCTCGGACTGAAATATGGAGAGACCTTCTCCTTCGCGTTCCCTGAGAAAATACAGTCGGCCTACGGCGAGGCAGTAAACTTCTCAGTCTCCGCGCAAATAAACGGGATTGACTTCGGCACGACAGAACGCGAGACAAAAGTGCTCGCATTCGAGCCCAAAAGAAGGGTCGTGGTCGAGGAAGTGACAGGCATGTGGTGCGGCTACTGCCCGGAGGGCATTGTGGCTATGGAGACACTGCATGAGCGTTATCCGGATGAGTTCATAGGTGTTGCCGTACACTACAGCGACCCTCTCGAGATATCCGGCTACCCGGCTGCGGAGACGGCATTCCCGGGTGGCGCGCCATCTGCATGGTTCGACCGCAAGGTCTACAGCACCAAACCGTTGGTCACCACCTTAATAGATGGCAAATACACCCATGTCACCAACATGGGCGGCTTCGAGACTTTGCTTCTCGACAGGCTGGAAGAACTTCCCGCCGCTGAAGTAACGACCGAAGCCTCCGCAAAAGACGGCCGGATTCATGTGGACGCCACCGTAAGATTCCCGCTCAACCATGAAGGCATCTACTGCGGGCTGTCATTCATGCTTGTGGAAGATGGCGTCTGGCAGGCAGGGTTCTATCAGAACAACTATTTCAGCGGACGCAACGAGATAGTAGGAGGGTTTGAGAATTTGCCATCAGTAATTGTCTCCGACATGGAGTTCAATCATGTCCTGAGAGCTATATATGGCGGATATGAAGGGCAGGATTTGGCTCTCCCCTCTTCTGTCAAAGCAGGGGAGAAATACAATTTCAGCGCCGACTGGGACCTGCCGGAGACCGCGATAAACCTGTCTAACGCCAGGCTTGTCTCAGTTCTCATTGACAAGGCTTCCGGAGAAATCCTGAACGGCTTCTCCACCACACTTTCTGAAGCCGGGATGTCAACAGCCACACTTGGCGAAGAGCCTCGCATCGTCTGCGACAGCCGCACATTGACGGCATCCGCCGACGGCGAAATCTACGTCACTGTTTCTGACATCGCGGGAAATGAGGTGGCCTCGGCTCATGGCCGCGACTCCGTGTCAATCGACGTGTCGTCGCTAAAAGGCATATTTATAGTTATGTCGTCTACATCCGACAAGACATCAGCCTTGAAAATCGTGTTATAACCGCACCTTCCGGCCTCAGGCCGCGTTCATAAAAAGATTCCGGCTTCTGCACAGGCAGAAGCCGGAATCTTTTTATGAACTATTCATTTGAATTTATTTCACGGTTATCTTGAGGGCGTTGGCTGCGGCCTTCACGATGTAGACTCCGGGCTGCAAGTTGTCTGTCGACAACGAACCGCGACCTTGCGCCAATCTCTTCCCGGCCATGTCATACACCGCTACCTCCGCTCCGTCAGCAGCTCTCACAACCCCGGCAGAGTAGCTTATCTTTCGGCTGTTTTCTTGAACAGACTTTACCGAATTGCTCGGCCCATGGATGGAGACTCCATACTCCTCCGGGATGTAACGGTCTTCAAAAGTCCAGTCAAGCTGGTATTCCGCACCGGGCAGCGGGAATATAATCTCCCCGTTCTCATTATACACTCTTGCAAGCGTGAACCAGTCGTCCCCCATCCCAGTAGTGTAGTAGGTGGGTATGTAGGTCATCGAGGCGCATCCCGCCAATACCCCGACACCTTCCAGGAAATAGGTGTCGTAAATACGGTAAGGAGGGAGGTCATCTGTGCCGAAAGCATCCCCTCCCTTCCCCTTGGAATACTGCAGGCGGCATGTCTCGCCGTCAATCGTGACTTCCGAAACGGAGTCTATGTCAAATAGCGTCACATATCCTTGGGCGAAAGAGCCGAGGCCGCCGTCGCACACTCCATGGAGGGTGTCGCCTTCACTGAGGTTGAAATCATATAGGAGATGCTCTATAAGGGGGGTGTCTGCTGTCCATTCCTCCGGATTAGAGGAGTAATCATGCCCTCCTTTAAGATAGTCCGGGGCTATAAGATACACCTTGCCGTCCTCTTCACGGAGAAGGGATTCATGATATTCGTAAGGCAATGCCTCGCGGTTGTATATTGTGTCATTCCCATCGAGAGAGACTGTTGTCATGCTCATGTCAACAGGGATGAACTTGTGATATGTCTGCCCGGCAACATTACGCGTGCCGTCAAACTTCATGCGGCAGGAGGCTATATGAGCGTTGCCGTACACGGCTTTACGATATTCCCATACGCGATCTTCGCGAATCAATGATACTCCGGATTTTTGCGCGAAAATAGGTGCAGAGGCGGCCACAACGAGGCCGCAGGCAAGTAAATGTTTTTTCATACGGTTAGGGTTTTAGCAATACTTCGGTTATTTTTTGAGAGTTTGTTAACGGCTCCGAGGAGCCAGGTGTTTAATCCATTAAAAATCTGAT
>VSPM01000063.1 GCA_009775365.1 Muribaculaceae bacterium | reverse complement strand
ACCACAAGTAAAAATTACCAAATTAAGAAAATCGCTGAAAATCAGACATTTCAGCGATTTTTCTTTTGCCCTTTTCCGTAGAAAATCGGCAAAATAGTGAAGTCTGCGGAGTATAATTCGGGAACAGTCAGAATTGAGTCCGTTTTGTTCACCGGAAACGCTGTAACCATCTGATAATACGATGATAGCGGAAACCTAACTCGATTTTAGGACTCAATTTCATCGTTTTTCTACATAAAAATCAGGGCCCCACTCTTTATGTTAAAGTTGCTGGACTCCAACAGTTAAGTAATGTTGAGAGCAGGAACCCTTAAAAGTGAGGAATCTGACATAGGAGTAGATTTGAGGCGATTTTAGGACCTTGTTCCCGATTCTTACACCTAAAATGATGATATTTCTCTGATATTCAATTTTCTGCGCCATAAGAGTATGACACGTGATAATTAACTTTGTGTCAAATTAAAATTGTCTCTTATGTATCAGCCAAATTATTACACGCTGTCCTTTATGATGAGGTCGGCACGCTCCACCAGAACAGGTGAGGCACCAATCTACGCACGAATAACCGTCTCAGGACAGCGTGCGGAGTTCAACATCAACAGAAATGTTGATCCCGAGAATTGGAATACTGCCAAAGGCATGTCCAAAGGACGTTCCAAACGAGACATCGAACTGAACAAGTATCTCGAATCAATCCGCGCTCGAATCAGCGAGATTCAGCGTATGCTTGATCAACTACAAAAAGAGTCTCAGGTATGGAGTCAATGAGCTTTAAGAGTTTTTCTCGATTGAAAACCATACCTGTAGGATTATTAGGATTACAGATCCATACCAAGTCAGGTTTGCAGTCGAAGACAATTCCATTCAACTCTTCACATACTGGCAAGAACCGAACAATATGCCCGAACATAGCGCACGCATCCTGATATTCACGAAATGTAGGAACTACAATAGCTGACTTGGATCCCTGTTTTTTCCGGGCGATTAGGTATATCGCTTCAGTAGCGCCATTCGTTACTAATATGTTGTCAATCGGAATCCCATAAATCTCACTTAGTTTCTTTTCCACACTAAACGGTTCCGGTTCCGGATAATTTGACAAAAGTCCGGGACAAGAGGCAAGATGACTCATTAATCCGGAATGGTCAACACTTTGATGGATATTAGTGCTGAAATTCACTCTTACTTTACCATTATATCGGAATACATCATCACCATGTCCTTCAATCATAATTCATCATTATTTTATATATTCTGTCAATATCAACATGTTTCCTGAGCCATACGGCAAGTTCATCATATTGAGACTCCTTGAATGCGCGATAATCAAAATCTGACTTGGAAAAATGTGCCAAATAGGGTGCCAAAATATAATCTATTACTGCGGGATTATCAAGGATTCCATGTATATAGGAGCCAAAACACCTCTCATCTACTAAACATCCGTCTTGGACGCCATCTGTATTCTGCGTCAAAGGAGATTTGGATTCAGTATTTCCCATATGTATTTCATAACCCTCACAGATTTGCCCATAATCAAGAAAACGAAATTGAACTTGCCTTGTGATTTTAGTAGGGGTGAGAATGGTGGAGACAGGGAGTATTCCCAATCCCGGCAATTGCCGAATATCACCCTCTACACCATCAGGATCGGATATCATAATTCCCATCATTTGATATCCGCCGCAAATTCCTATTACACTCTTTCCGGACTCTCTTGCATTGATTATCATCTTCGCAAAAAAGGTTTTGCGAAGATGATTGAGATCAGCTAATGTATTCTTACTGCCTGGAATTATGATTATATCGGCTTCATCAATCTCTTCGGGTGTGGTGATATAAAAAAGATTCACTTCAGGATGACGCTCAAGCACATCGAAATCAGTGAAATTGGAAATATGCGGCAATGCCAACACTCCAACTTTTACCTTATCTCCTATTATTGATTTGTTTTTATTCTCAAGGGCTACGGAATCCTCTTCCTCTATCTTTATATGCTTAGCCATCGGCACGACTCCAAGGACAGGAATACCACACAGTTCCTCCAACAACTTCCGACCACTCTCAAATAACCTAAGATCTCCTCTGAACTTATTGATAATTATTCCCTTGATGCGCTTTCGGTCTTCCGGGGTTTGTAACATCACCGAACCATATACACTTGCAAAAATTCCCCCCGATCTATATCAGCAACCAGAATCACACCTGCACCGGCATATCGTGCCATAGACATGTTGACTATATCACCATCACGCAGATTCAGTTCAGAAATGCTCCCAGCACCTTCAAGCACAATGGGATTATAACGGGATGAGAGACGGTCGAACGCCTCATGAGCAAATCTTCGCAGTTCCTCTTTCCCTTCCTTTCGGAAATAAGAATATGCATCTCGATTACCGAAGGGTTTTCCATTCAGCACGACTTGTGATGTATGTTCACCTGACGGTTTCAAAAGAATCGGATTCATGTCGGAAGAGCATGGAATGCCGGCAGCCTCCGCCTGAACAGCCTGAGCCCTGCCGATTTCCAGACCGTCAGGTGTTGCATAGGAATTGAGCGCCATATTCTGGGCTTTGAATGGGGCGGGAGAATATCCGTCCTGAAGAAATATACGGCACAGTCCGGTTGCGATGAGGCTCTTGCCCACATCGCTTCCCGTACCTGCCAGCATTATAGGTGATAATCGTTTCATTTCTGTTTTCGTTTATATCCAAATTCACGCCATACTTCTTCTCTGCAACCCGAGTGCTGAAGTTCATGACGCGACATAATGAAGAAAAGGTCAGACAGACGATTGATGTACCGAAGGATATTCTCAGGCACAGGATCAAGATCATCAAGACGCCATAGATTTCGCTCCGCCCTCCTCGCCGTCACTCTCGCCTGATGCATAAGGGTAGCCAATGGAGTCCCTCCGGGGAGGATGAAACTGTCGGGAGGAGTACATTGGGAATTTATGTCATCAATCCAACATTCCAGATCCCTTACCAGGGTAGCCGAAAGTTGATTGGGATTGTGTACGCGCTGTTCGCTTAATGTAGCCACCAAGCTCATAAGAGCCATGAGATTGAGTTGGATCTCCCGGAGGCGGGTCTGCCACATATGGCCGGAAGGCAATGAAGTGCGTATCGCTCCTACGGCTACGTTAAGCTCATCAAGAGTTCCGTTTGCCTCAATACGTATATCGGTCTTAGGCACCCGAAATCCACCATGAATGGAAGTCATGCCTTTGTCACCGGTTCTTGTGTATATCCTGTTCATCAATTCCAAAGTTTAAAAATGTCTGTCTCTCCCCAATAAAGGTGTGTATAACCTGCAAAGGTGTTACGGTATCTATATACAGGAGTCGCTACCAGCGTGCCTTTCACATTGAACTGTTGCGCCATGGACGGAATATTCTCCCTCGCTGGGACTGTATGAGAGTAGTGAAATTCATGTCCCCTTATATTCAATTCAGGGAAATTCACCTTCCTGTAGCCTAATGTCAGACGTGCATCCTCCATTGTGGTCTTCAATGGGAAAACTCCACACATCCGCTTGCCATCAATCTCTTCGGTCAGATATATCATGCCTCCACATTCTGCCAGTATCCTCCCCCCGGATTCCGCATATTCATTTATGGCCTTACGCATACCGGAATTTCGTTCCAATTCATCAGCAAACAGTTCGGGATATCCTCCCGGGAGATAGATCATGTCCGCATCCGGAAGCGACGTGTCGCGCAGTGGAGAGAAGTAAACAATCCTGCTTCGGAACGCCTCTATATTTACGGGATAGATAAAGTTAAACGCCTCATCTTTTGCTACGGCAACTACCTTGTCATCAACCACTGTCTTATACCGTTGCGGTTCCTCTGAATCTACCTCGGCAAGCGACAGCAAAGATTCAATATCTATATTACGTTCCACCTCCTCAGCCGCCGCATTGATAAACCGCTCTATTTCAGTGACTGAATCAAGAGACAGTCCCAAATGCCGTGACGGGGTCTTAAGGGCATCGTTCTTGCGGATATAACCTAAAGAAGGGACTCCTGTCTCGGCACATGCATCTTTAAGGAACGCATAATGGTTTTCTGAGGCTACACGATTGAAAATTACACCCACAACCTTTACATTTTTGCGAAACCGGATGAATCCATATATTGTAGCAGCCACTGAAAAAGCCGTAGATGCGGCGTTGACAAGAAGGATAACCGGAATATTCAGTTTTTCTGCAAGTTCTGCACTGCTACCCGCCATCCTCTCATAACCATCAAACATACCCATGACGCCCTCTACTATATTTACATCGCTATCAGCTCCATATCGGCTGTAAATCTCCTTTACATGCTTTTCTGTCGACATAAACAGATCCAGATTTATTGAACTGCGTCCCGTTGCCAGCGAATGGTATTGGGTATCTATATAGTCGGGGCCACATTTAAACGGCTGTACCGTCATTCCCCTTCGTGACAGCGCGTTCATAAGTCCCAACGAAAGAGTGGTCTTGCCACTTCCAGACGAAGCCGCAGCTATTAGAAACGAACTTTTTTTCATTGCCATGTCTTACTTAATATCTTACCATCGTCCGCTATCAGGACCGCATCTAATTTTCCTTTAAAAATCTCAGAACAATGCAAATGACAGCGTCTTAAAAGTTCAGGGAAAAAGCGCTCAGCATCGGCTTCCCTAAGAAGTGAAGGAAGTTCCCTTGCAAGAGATAGATTGGCCATCACTTCCTTTGAATTTTCCGAACAACCGCATTCTTCTGCCAAGGATTTAAGGAATTCACGGTTGAACGTCACCTTATGGCTATGAGTATCCATATTGCCTTCCGCGAGTTTCACAGCTTTTCCTAACATGAGCCCGATAATAAGGTGCTCGACTCCACACTTATCGGCTATCTTCATGGTCTCTCCAATGGCATTTCCATAATGGATAAAGGTTTGTTGAGGCAACCCGGGGAACAGAGCCTTCATGTATTTCTCACTTTTCCCTCCGGAATTGACGACTACCATCCCGCAACCATTGGCCAATGCCACATTCATCTCCCTTCGGATCGACTCCAGAAACGCTTCGTGGGAAAATGGACGCACTATGCCAGATGTTCCTATAATTGAGACGCCACCCACGACTCCTACCCTCGGATTGAAAGTTCTTTCCGCAAGTTCTTCTCCACCCTCCAGAGACACTGTCACGTCAAGTCCACCATCGTATAGTGCCGAAAGTTCGGAGCTCATCATAGAACGCGGTACAGGATTTATGGCAGCCTCTCCCACAGGGAGTCCAAGCCCTGGAAGGGTTATTGTCCCTATTCCCTCCCCTCCAAAGAAGCGGATTCCATCATGCTCCGCAAACGAGACCTTAACAGATATCAATGACTTGTCGGTCACATCCGGATCATCCCCGGCATCCTTGATTACGCTGGCTATAGCATAATCCCTTTCAATCATCACTGATATGATTGGCATATGAAGGGTCTCACCCTCCGGTATCTTGAAGTCAATGTCTATAACCTTTTTCCCGGTCAATAGTGCCACAAGGGCAGCCTTGGCTGCAGCTGTGGCACAAGAGCCTGTAGTAAAACCCGTGTGCAACGGATAAAATTCAGGTAAAAGTCTTTCTATCTCACGACGCAATCCATGCCTTCCGTCAACTACAATAAAGTCAGCCGACAGTATAGGGCGCTTTACGACAAACACCTTTATTCCATGATGTCTTGCCGCATCAATCTTTTCCATAAAGCCACCGGTCTCTCCGCTTTCCTTGGTCAAAATAGCATCAGGCTGAATAGTCTTGATCAAAGAATCCACCGAGGAGTCATAATAAAATATCAGTCTATCCGTAGGGAATCCTTCTTCAGTCGCTATCTCGACAGACTCATCGCGTTTCAGGATACGAAACCAAGTCTCATGCCTGCTCCAATATGGTTTAAGTTTTTTTATTGTTTGCACGCCTGTAAGAGCAAGAAGTCTTTCAGTTCCCGCATTCTGCATGACTTTCACCGCCTCCTCAAAACTGTCGCACCACACAGTGTTTTCGTAGTCAACGGAAGGATACCTGCGCTCAAACCTTATGACCGGAATACCAAGTTTTCGACTGACCCTGTCAATAGTGGAATGCAGCGAGGAAGCAAACGGATGCGCCGCATCGAGAATCAGACGAATCGCATTGGATCGGCAGAAGTCTACCATGTCAGACTGTGTCATGGCGCCATTAATATGCTCACCATGGGTACATTCAACCATCTGAAGATCACTTCGCGTAGAGTAGAAATAATGTCCGGCACCTTCATCAAGTGTCTCTACTGCTATCCGTCCTTCTGTAGTTCCTCCGAAAACAAGTATCATTTCCTGAAAAGATGCTTGAAACTGTCATTATAAAGGCATGACAGACCTTCACGATTGTCTATAGCCTCACCCACAACAAGAAGAGTAGTCAATGTGAGCTTATTATCATGAACTATCTTTGCCAAATCCTTAAGCTGACCACGATAGATTTTCTCTTCTTTCCAAGTCAGCTTGTAGCAAGCAGCTACAGGAGTCTCCGGGGGATATGCCATCAAAAGCTTCCTCTGCACATCATCTACGATTCCTGCGCTGAGATAAATGCACATGGTGCTTTGCGAAGCTGCAAGTTTATGAAGCTGCTCTTTTTCCGGCATTGGAGTGCGACCCCCCCCTCTCGTAAGAATAATGGTCTGCGCTTTCTCGGGAATAGTAAACTGAGATTTCAAAGCGGCAGCCGCTGCCTGGAATGATGAAATGCCAGGTGTGATATGGTAGTTCATGCCATATCGGTCGAAGTAAGCCATCTGTTCTTGAATTGCACCATATATGCAAGGGTCGCCTGTATGAAGACGAACCACGAGTCTGTCTCTGTCATAAAACTCCTTCATCAAAGCAAACTGCTCTTCAAGATTCATTGAGGCAGAACTTCTCACCACGCAACCGGGCTTGGCATAATAAGTCAATTCTATAGGAACAAGACTTCCGGCATACAAGATAAGGTCGGCTTGCTCAAGGAAACGCTTTCCCCTTACCGACACGAGTTCAGGATCGCCCGGACCGGCTCCGACGATCTCAATATGACCTCCACGCAAGGCTCCTTTATCAAGAGCTACGGCAAATGTGAAATCAGAGTCTTCAGAAACCTTGCCCTTATGTTTCTCAAAAATAATTTTTCCGTAATTAGCTGATTTTATGGCACAGCTTTCCGCAACCCCAGGAACGCCTGTCACTTCCAGCACCTTCTCCGAGGGATTTGGCACAACGATACCTGCAAGTTGATCGGGTGTATATATGCTACACAAATGAATGTTTTGCCACTTTGAAAGCTCAGCAAGGAGAGGCTCATCTTTCTTCAAATCTATTGAGGAAACCGACTTTATTGCCTTAGGACTGATACCATTCTCAACCAAAGTCTTTCCAATATACTCTGCAACTCCGTCAGGATTGCAATCTCGCCGGCAACCAATGCCAAGATTCAACACCAACGGACGATAGTAGAGAACCGGGGTATCAAAATTATATACATACGGGGTCACAGCAATGATCAGTTGATATTGTGCCACATCTGTTCGATCTGTGACCACAGAAACATTGGGTGGAAGAGTTGACTCCAGATAATCTGTTCCTTTGTCGCGGATATCGAGCAGCAGACCTACCGGCTTTCCATTGACAAGCGCAGCAATTGCTTGATTCATTTCTGTCCGCGATGCATCGGCAGCCCAGCCCATGCACTTTCCCAAAATATCAAGTTTCCACATTCCGGTGTTGTCACTCTGAGTAGTAACCACCGGTCTCGCTCCTATGATGTGAGCCACTTCCTCACACAAGCGGTTGGCACCACCGACGTGGCCGGAAAGAACTGATATGGCATTACGCCCGACACTATCCACACAAACCACAGCCGGATCAGTGTATTTGTCATTTACCATTGGGGCTATCATACGCACACATATTCCTAAAGCTCCTATAAAGATGATTGCCTCTATTGCTGTATAATCAACGGAAGCGAACTCTCTTTGGTCAATAAGTACGTAATCGGACTTTTCTTTCTGTATTATCTCTCCCAACTTAAGTCCGGCATCGTTTATATAAACTATATATTTCATTTTGCTTTCAGTATTGTTATAGGATTATGATCATCTAAAGTCAGTATGTGTTCAGCTTCGATGACTCCACCACAAGTTTCCACTGCCTTTCGGAATAGATGGCAACTTTCCGTGCTAACAGAATTAAAGACAATTACTCCACCTTTATTTAGAACCTTATAAATACGGCATACCATCTCTTCCAGCCTTCCGCCATGTCCTCCTATGAACACAGCATCGGGCGAGGAATAGCGACCGAGATCAAAGTTCATAAAATCTCCGATAACTCCAGTTATTCCCGGTACCCCGAATTTACGGCAGTTCTCAATCAGAATCTCCCTTGATTCTTCCCTGCGTTCAAACGCTATCACTTCAAGCGAAGGGAACTGAAGTTTTGCCTCTACCGAAACAGAACCTGTGCAGAAACCGATGTCCCAAAGTGTATGTCTGTCATACAGATCAAGCATAGATATAGCAAATAATCGAACCGGCATCTTCGTGATCATATTTCTTCTTCCTTTAAGATGGAAAAATTCTGTCTCCGGGATTCCGATATATCTCTTTCGGGAATATGTCTTGGTAAGGATCACGCAGTTGGGATGGGAAAAGATTTTGCTTACTGCATCTTTCTGTGAAAAAGTTCTGACAAGCTCTTCTCTCTCATTCCCAAGATTCTCTCCGACCGTCATCATATAATTGTCATAGCCATATTCAAGCAATCTTCCGGCAATTTCCGCAGGTCCCTTTTTATGGTCGGTCAACACGCCTATAAGGGGACATTGCCTGATGATTGCCGTATCAAGTCCTTTCCATGGTCTGCCGGTAACTGAGACATTCACCATATCCGCATACGGAATAAGCATGCGGTGAGCCAGCATCTGAAGCGAATTGAATGCCGGATATACTTTCATACGGCAATCAGGAAACTCACGCCTCAGAGTGGCGGCAAAACCATAGAATAATGGATCTCCTGAGGCAAATATCACAATCTTGCCATATCGGGCATATTCTACCCACACTTTATCCAAAGGCACTACAATATCAATCCATACACATCCTTCCGGCAAAAGATCTTTCACGATTTCATGATGTCGTCTGCCCCCGGAAAAGACGTGACCGGAAGTGATTAATTCCCTCACTTCAGGAGTAAACCACTGACTGCGGCTATCGGACAGTCCTATTACTATAAACTGCTTGTCAGACATCTCTTCCAGGTCTTAACTGCTCCGCATCGGGCCAGCAGAGTATGGAGTTGACAAGGGTTGCAGCAAGATTGCTCCCACCTTTTCGTCCCTCGACTATTATTTTAGGAATATTCTTGAAGGGCTTCACCATGTGCTTGCTCTCGCATACATGCACGAAACCGACTGGAGCCGCGATGATGCCACATGGTCTTGCCTTCCCGGAGCGTATCAATGTGCATAGTTCCATAAGAGCCGTCGGCGCATTGCCGAAGACATAAAGGGCATCCGGATATTCCGAGACTGCCAGACGTATACCAGCTTGGGTCCGGGTGATATCCGCGTTCTTGGCAAGATCTGCAGTCCTCGAATCAGACAAATAGCATTTCACTTCCACACCGAGACGCTCCAAAGCACCTTTCCTTATCCCGGAGGCTGACATTGTCACATCCGTGATTATGGTTCGTACGCTTCCTGAAGACAAGGCTTCATAAATATTCGCCACTGCTCCGTCATCAACCTTTACGATATTCTCCATATCGAAATCAGCAGTGGTATGGATGGCATGTAGAAGAGGCCATTTCCTGCCAAGCGGGATATCCGGATCTGCCAGTTCCCGCTCAATAGTCCGGAAACTCTCGATCATTATCGACTGTCCGATCCCTGTATCCTCATGTGTTTCCTCCCCAAAGTATCCTCTTGGTGTCACCATATGCTCCTCAAACCTATAGGTTTGAGAATTACCTATAATGACGACCGTAAACATATCCACATCTTCGGGATCAAAAGATCCTAATGTTGTTAGTGTGACTTTCTGCTCCTCTCTTCCTGCCTGACGCACATATCCTACCGGTGTGTCCGAATCTCTGTATTTAAGAAATAATTCTTTCAACCGATACAGCTCCCAATATCTGCCATGACTCTTGGGATTATAGACTGCAGTTACAAAGTCGGCCTCAGCAGCCGCCTTTATACGCTTCTCTATTAAAGTCCAAGGTGTCATTAGGTCACTGAGAGATACAACACAGAAGTCATGACCTACCGGAGCTCCGAGCAATGAGGCAGCTTTCTGAAAAGCACTAATTCCCGGAATAACCTCAACCTCTATTTCGCTTCCTCGATTTCGGAGCATCTCATAGACCAATGGAGCCATACCATATATACCGGAATCTCCGGAACTGATTACGCACACATCACGTCCGCTTTCCGCAATCTCAAACGCTTTCTCTATACGTGCTTGCTCCTGTCGCATTCCATTCTGTACTATCTCCGTATCACATCCAATCAACGACACAATAAATGGAATATAGTATTTATATCCCACAATTATTCTGCTATTGCGGATTACCTCCTTTGCCTTTGACGTCATGTCGTCAAGTCCACCAGGACCAATTCCTATGACTGATATCTTAGCTTTCATTTACTCTTTTCATTATATATGTTGTTACTTCAACAGGCTTATCAAGATGTCGTCCTGTCACAGACGATGTAGCATGGTCAGGCTGCACCACAATCTCTAAATCCCTCCCATATTTAAGGATTGGGGAAATGATATTTTTGTCAATCTCCTCAAGTATCTTAACTTTCCGCTTTGGATCTTTTTGATGAGATAAAACAATATTGAGCTGCTGTATTATCTCTAAGACCTCTTGTTCGGTAATTGTTATGACCGTTAGCCATCATAAAGTCGAGTCCAGGCATGAATGACACTTCTCTCGGAGTTCTGCCTCCGAGAGCTAATAAAGACTCATCATCCATACCATCGATTATTATCAGCAGTTTCTTCATAACTACAAATATTATATACGGTCTAAAATTGAATCAACAGCATCAAGAAGAGAGTCTATATCCGGATAGCTGTCACCATTCAGGCTAATTCCTGATTCATCCGCATATATCCTGTTGTTATTGTCTTTAGCATCCGTCGAAACGCCGTGACGGGCCAGTGCCTTCCTTACCATATTAGCGACCGGGCCCTTACCCTCGAGAGTAATCGAATCAGTCAGTTTATGGTCGATCTTGAACAGGCCGCTCTCTATATCGAAAGTCACACCATCCCTTTGAAAATACTTTGTCATTTCACCCTTCAGGGCAAGATCCTCCGGAGTGCCGATAGTCACACCATGAGGCTTGTCAAGAAGCCAGACCTTATCTGCAATCTGAAGTGCAAGTTCAAGGTCATGGGTGGAAAGAAAAACAGTCTTGTCCCTCTCACGGGAAAGTCTTTGGAGCAGTTGCATTATTTCCACCTTACTCGGATAGTCAAGAAAGGCAGTAGGCTCATCAAGGAAAATCTCGGGGGTCTCCTGAGCAAGCGCTTTTGCAATCATAACTTTCTGTCGCTCCCCATCACTGAGAGTCTGTACCATTCTTCCACGAAGTCCATCAATTCCCACCAAAGATATCGATTCATCCACTATATGCCTGTCATAAGCCGACATATGTCCCCAGAAACCTGTATATGGGCTGCGTCCCATACCTACAAGCTCATCGACCGACATATTATTGATGTTAAGGCGTTCGGTAAGAACCACACCGATCACCTTAGCCAGGTCGGAATCGGAATAGACATTCAACAGTCTGCCCTCAATCATTATATCACCTTTCAAAGGAGGCAGAAATGCTGTCAGAGTCTTAAGGAGTGTTGACTTTCCCGCTCCGTTCGGTCCTAAGAGACAGGTAAGTTCCCTTGAATACAACGAGGCGTTTATGTCATGCGTAATGACCGTCGTATGCTTCCTGTCTGAGTATCCGGTATCCAGACCTACAACTCTTATGGTTTCATTCCTTCTCATCACACATCGTTTTTACGTTTGTTGAACAACACCCACATCACCACGGGAGCTCCCACAAGCGCCGTGACGGAGTTGACCGGAAGAGCACCCTCAAAACCGGGCATCCTTGCGATTAAGTTACACAACAACGCCAGTGACGCGCCACCAAGCAATGAGGCAGGAAGTATCACCGCATGATTGGATGTATGGAAAAGACCTCTACAGATATGCGGAACAGCAAGACCCAGAAAGACAACAGGACCACAATAAGCTGTCACTACGGCGACCAGCACTCCCGAACATCCGATAACCCAAAGTCTCGCCCTCTTGATGTTCAAACCTAAGTTCTTGGCGTACGAGTCTCCTAACAGAAGAAGATTGAGGGTCTTTATCAGGAAAAAGGACATTGGCAGAAGGACAAGCATCAATATGATGAACACTGAAGTCTGCCCTCCGGAAACCCTTGAAAAACTCCCCAGTCCCCATATCACGTAAGCCCTGATATCCTCCTCTGCACTGAAAAATTTGAGCACTCCGATGATGGCATTGGCGATATAGCCTATCATTACTCCCATTATAAGAAGAGTGACGTTGCCTCTTACCTTCTGAGCTACAAAAGCTATAAGCGCCATGATGAGCAATGAGCCGACAATCGCTGACAACGTGATGGTAACCTCTCCAATCACACCCAGCTTACTCAGGGCAACACCACCAATGCTTCCTGACAGAAGGACAACACAAGCCACACCAAGACTGGCACCGGAACTGATGCCGAGTACAGACGGACCGGCAAGAGGGTTGCGGAAAACCGTCTGCATGAGCAGACCACTCACTGCCAGTCCTGCTCCAGCCATCATAGCTGTCAATGATTGGGGTAATCTTGACTTAAGTATTATATTTGTCCATATAACATTGCCGTCATTGCGACCTAAAAGGATGCCAATTATCTCATCAAAAGGGATATGGACCGAACCCAAAAGAAGATTCAGTATGAAGAATCCTACTATTGAGATTCCCAGCAATATCATAAGGATAACCGTACTGCTTTTGCTCATTTCAAAATATGGTAATATTTCGGTTTATGGTCCGGTAACACTTCCGGATGGAATACGTGGATAAAATCAGCCAATACAATCTCCGGTTCCACCGGCATGCTCTCGTAAAAAGGTACTTCCTTCATGTTGCAGTAGATGACACCCTGATTTTTCCAGGCATCGAAATCAGTGTACCTGTTATCCTGCTCCTTGAGGACATTATAACTATAGTTACCGTCAAAACTATTGACGATTCTCCAATAGTCTGCGTGTGCGGCATTGGTGTAGACTGTCTCATAGTCAAGGGTCACTCCTCCTGATTCATTGTTGTCTTTCAGGAAATAGTCGCCTCCGGCATCCCTAAACAACTGGGCGAGGAAACTTTTGCCACCTACCGCATACCAGTTGCCACCACGCATCTCACCGCTGAATACAGTAGGACGATTCTTCACTGTATCTACTTTAGACTTAAGTCCATTATATCTGCTTTCTATCCCATCGAAAGTAGAATTTGCAAGAGAGGCGTTACCGGTCAATAAACCTATTACCTTTATCCACTCAGCCTGACCCAACGGAGACAGTTCCTTATATCCAAGATGCGGAATCATAGGAATATCAACATTGCGGATTGCATCGTATCCGCCACGCTTGAAGGGTGAGATGAAAATAACATCCGGATTTATTGCCATTATCACCTCGTTGTCGAAATTTCCTTCTATTCCAATCTTATGGGTCTTTCCATCCTTCAGCTGTTGGTTCATCTTTTCATTATGAAGATGACGGGTGCTCGTGATTCCGACTACCTTTTCCGGGATGCCGAGTTTCAGGAAGTTGGAAAGCTGAAGGGAAGTCATACAGATGGCGGTTTCTATCGGTATATTGAGGCGTGTATATCCTTCCGGTATATCTCCCTTATACTCCTTGTCTACGAGAGCAAAGTGAAACTGCTCGGCCTCCTTGTTTTCGGGATCATTGATGTCAAGAAGGGTAATATCATCGCCATACCTCACATTAAAGCCTTTGGCATATCGAGCTGCTATCAAAGAAGCTGAATCTACATCTGCATTTGATTTTCCTTTCGCATCCGATTGATTCCGGTGTCCTCCACATGAAAACAAGAGCGCAAGAGCGAGCAGCAGCGGTAAATATCTAAGTTTTCGCATAGTTGATTTGATTTATTCAGGTATATAAATTATTTCTCCATTCTCAAGTTGATACGCCGTCCCTACTTTCCTTCCCTTAGATCCTGAAGAGGAAGAATCATCGTCGGTCGGTGTGTATTTCTTTATCTCACTACCCTCCTTCGTGATTATTTCCATATTCTCCGCACCGGGATTCTTTACGATAGTGAAATCCTCCTTTGAGAAAATCTCACTAATACTGAAATGGCTCACCAGTGCCACCATCAGGGCGACAGCAAATACCATCGCGACATCAAATAGATTTGTCAGCATGCCCATAGGATTGTCTTCTTCGTCATTGCGAAGAATAGGATTCTCTTTCATTCTGTTGTAATTTTAGCGATAATAAACTCCAGATCGTTCAGATATCCGGCATAATACCTTTGGTTGAGCTGCAATGCACACAAACCTATGCCAGCAACAAGCATCCCGATCACTGTGGTGGCAAACGCCACCTGCATATTGTATGCCATTGACGCAATGTCTCCTACAGCAAGACCTACAAGCGCGGGACCCATAGGAATAAGCGTACCCATGAGCCCAAGCATAGGGCCAAACTTTATGAGCATCCGATATTTTGCCAGTATTTTCTGCACTTCTACCTGAAAATTCGCCAGTTCATGATCACAATACGCTGAATCGTCTTTATGATTCATAATTCTTGTCAGATACTCATTAATGATGTTGTTTTTCGTGACTTGCAGACTGGAAAGAGTAGTTTGAAGCAATTCATACGAATAGTTACTGACTATCTCATTAAGTACTGTAGACATGTGTCTGTGAAGTACAACAGTTCTGTATAACCCTGCCAGAATCCATATCGCCCTTCCCAATAGATAGAGAAGCAACAGGACCACAGGAATCATAAGTCCGTTAGAAATCGTAAATAGTATCTCAGATATTGCTTTCATGGCATTCCATAATAAATTATACATATCAGGATCCCGAATAAAGAGACTATATAAAGACTTTCTTTCCCACACCGTAGATTACGGCATAAGAATACGAGTGAAGCGGAAACGACACACACCGATGCCCCGGAAAGTAGCCCCGGAATCATGAAATCAAGGCCTGGAAAAGAGCGTGAAGCAACTGATGAGAGCAATGCTATCGGTGCAAGTATCATTACACCGGGAAAATACCCGATGATTCTGCCGACGGTTCCGGACGAAAACACAATCAAAACGAACAGCAGCAATTCTATAAATTCACACACCACAAGTGTCTTTGAGTAGAGCATACCGTTGATTTCATCCGGAGTCAATCCGCTCATATAATACGTAAAAGACAGAGCAAGAATACCCCAACAAACTGCGATCGGAATCCATGCTCTATTTGGAAGGATAGATACCCTCACTATCGCTGCCAATGCTATCACGATAAAGAAAATCTGCCGAAACAACATCATTTCCTCTCCTTTCTCCTTAACGTTATTGCCAAAACCACGATTATCAGCAATCCCACTACTATAACTGCAGCCAGATAATCGGAAGACGTCTCATTAACAATAGTTCGTTAAAAAATTATTCATAGGCTAAGCGGCATCAACCGTCAAGCCAAAGAGTTCTTTGACAAGTTT
>VSPM01000062.1 GCA_009775365.1 Muribaculaceae bacterium | reverse complement strand
TCAGATGCGCTTCCTGGAATCCTAAATATTTGATAACGCTTCTTAAAAATTATGGATTCTGATGCGGTTGCCCTGCACGGCTTATAGTCAGGGCTCATGTCAATAAATCATGTGGTATGTAGGCTGTTTGGGAAATAACAGGCATGAGAGTCCCGGCGCGGCAAAATGGCGCCGGGACTCTCATGCCATATGAAGGTGAAAAATTAGATCAGAGAATATTAACGGATTGCAACCTTGACACTCCTTGTAGGAGTCTTGACGATGTAGATACCCGGCGATAGAGATGTAAGGCCGGTCTCAAGTCCGTTGGTTGTGTAAACGCGGCTTCCGGAGGGTGCGCTGATATCTCGGCCATTGACTGTGACAGGGGATTCTGCCTCTATGGAATCCACATTGTTCAGAAGGTCGGTCTTCACATGGAGGTCATCAATCATCAGGCAGGTGTTGACGCTGGAGCGCCCGATATATTGGAGCGCGACGTGTACCGCCTTACGGTCATATGCCGAGAGGTCTACTGTCACCTTTTCCCAATCTTCCACAGCTGCCAGACGCTCGTTGTCACCAAGCACGGAGAAGCTCTCAGGCGCGTCGTCGGTCTCAGAAATCAGGATGCGGTAAGGCTCTAACCGCGAGAAATTACTTTCAAGCATACGGGTCTTCACATACAGCTCGAATTCAGAGTCTTCACCGAGCTGAAGTTTCGGCGATATAATCCAGATGTCGGAAGTCTCAAGGTTCTCCGCGCCCTCCGACCAGGAATTGAAGTGGAAAGCCACGCCGAAACGTTCGCCGCTGTGGGGATAGAAACCTTCGAGGGGCATCTCTTCCATGGATGGAATGGTCTGCTTGATATTGAACGCGATGAAGCCTACAGGCTCACCCTGATGAGGATACTGATAACGCCAGAACAAATCTGTTGCGACACCGTTGAAGTCGACGGTTTTCCAACGTGGATTCCATGGGTCGCCTGCGGCATCGAAATCGAAACAATTCTCGAAATCCATCATATAAGGGTCTGCCTCGGCGTGGGCTTTGACTGCAATAGATACGGAATTGTTGTCGGCATTCTCATCGTCGGCAAGTATGGCGGTTGCTGTAAGCGTATGGTCGCCGGGTTTTGAGATATTTACATCTTCAAAGACCACTTCCTGCTCATCATATTCGCAGAGGGAAACGCTCTTTTCCCCTACTTTTATACCGTCAAGAGTCAGCTCCACCTTGAAATTGGCCGGGACATAGCCTGCGTTCCGGACTATTGCCTTTACTGTTGTGGAGTCAGAGTATAGACCCTCGGCATATGAAGGAGCCGTGAAACAGGTCGCGGCAGCGTCGTGGCGATAAATTTCCGCATCGGGAGCGAAGTTGGCGCGGATACATACGGGGTAAGTGGGGACAGCCTCAAGAGTATTGTCAGCCTTACGGCTATAGCATATTGTCTCCCCTTCAATATCCTGCGCGATGCCCATATTATAGTTGGAAAGTTGGGCTACTTCAAAATAATAGGCACCGACATCGAGTCGCATATCCGGAAAATCCACATCGATCAGGCCACCCATTCCGCGTGTACGGGTCTCTGACCATAGCCGTCGGTCGATTGTGCCGTCGGCGTTCATTTTATACACACTGAAAGCTATGTCCGCCAACACGTTGGGGAGATTTTCCTCTTCGACAACAGCCAGACCTACAGTCATTCCGGTTGCGTCAGCCATTTCGGGCAATGTGTAGATATAGCCGATTGCGAGGGGTTCTCCGTTGTTGCCGATGCCGTGGGTGAGGTCGGAAATGTTCTCATGCGCGAAGGTATACTCAGTCACATGGAAGGTGGCCAGCGACAAGATGTTGTCGGCAGGGAACAGATCTTGTTGGTCTGCCGTTATGTCGAAAGAGAGTTCGAAGCTGTCGCCTGCGTTCTTTTCCGGAAGAGAGATGTAGATTGGCAGGACACCACTTTCTCCGGGTAGGAGCGTTAGGGCTGATGAGGAGTCGCACACTTTAACTCCGTCGAGTATGGCACAACCCTTGATGCCTGTCATCTTTTCAGATCCACGGTTTACGATAGACAGCTCATATTTGTGCTGACCCTTAACCGCATTGGCCGGAGTATATGGGG
The DNA here is from genome assembly GCA_009775365.1 of Muribaculaceae bacterium. GTDB lineage: Bacteria > Bacteroidota > Bacteroidia > Bacteroidales > Muribaculaceae > Lepagella. The sequence continues at coordinate 13,743 of VSPM01000062.1, read as the reverse complement.
CGAGCGGCCCGTCGGCCGCATTCAGGCATATGTCGTAGGGATAAACTTGAGAAATCTCCACCTGATTCAGACGCAGACGGTTTCGAGATACTGACGGCGCCTCGTCAGCGATTATGAAACTGTAATTTCCGGCAGAGGGGACGGCGGCGGTGAATTCCACCTCTTTCGCCTCGTTGGATATTTCGGTGTCGCGGAACACCTCAGTGTAGGAGGAAGGATCGTCCGAAGCCGGGCCCATATATATGGCCATGGCGCCCGAATCCCATCCCGGAGCCATATACGAGATTTTGAAGCGGGCGGGATTTGAAAACTTTATGCCACGCGAAAGCAGACCGTTCATCTTACCGGACTTCTCTGATGAGAATGTCTCAAACATAGGCTCGTAGCTCCATGCCCCGGAAGTCATTGACTGCCAGATTCCGGTATTGAGATTATGTGAGAAATTAGTAACTACCGGCATATCCTCCAATGGTTTGAAACATTCCACAGTAAATTCCTGCGAGATGTCGGTATCGTCGTATGACAGTATCAGCTGTATGTCGTAAGAACCGGTCTTCGACAGGTCGAACATACGGTCCATATACAGGTCTGCGGTTTCGTCTGGGGCTACTGGATCGGAGAACTCCGTGACAAACTTCACATCGTCTACATAGGCAGTGAGCGTATGGCCTGTCATTGCGCCGGTGCCTTTGTTGGTGACTCTCATGCCGAGACGCGACTGTGACGACACATCACAATTGGAGTACGGGGCAAGCACACGCTCCATTTTTATCATTGGGGAGCCTGCGAACTCACCTTCGTCGATAGTTACGTCTCCGATATTGAAGCTGTAGGCAGTTGAAGGAGATATTCCACGAAAAGCGATGTAGTGGACACCATCCTCACGGATGTCGAAATTAACCGCTTTATCGCTCCATTCGCTCGAAGTAATCGCATATTCGGCTATGAGGCTCATCTCTGCGGGATTCAGGGATGTGCCTGTATATATTTCAAGATATTCAGTGCGTTCCTCATTGGCTGAGCATACCGAGAAGAGCACATGGGCTTTGCCTTCCTTTAAATTTATGGGCTGGCTTATCATCCAGTCGTCGCCGTCCTGAGAGAAGCCGCTCATACAGTATGCCACTCCCATGTCGCCGTTTTTATTAATTTTCCATGAGGAATAATTCCATCCGGCATCGGGACTGTTATTAATGATGAACCATTCTTCAGGGAGCTGCTCTTCATTGATTTTAGAGAAATCCATCGTATAGGGAGGATTTACGGGAGATAGATTGCGTGTCTTGGCCAGCATCGAATTATTCGATGCTATCATATCGCGGTCGTCATAGACAGAGACATTCACCTCATATGAGCCTTTCCCGGAAAAATCGGCTTTGGTGTTGAAACAGTAATCAGCCGATTCTCCTCCCTTTAGTGTTCCGTGGAATGTCTCTGTGACGGGACTGGCGCCGTTGACAGAATAGGAAATTGAGAATCCAGACATATCGTCTGAACCATTGTTGGTCAATCTCACTGTAATATCTTCGGCATCCGTAAGGTCGATTGACGTGACAGGAAGAGATACCGATGTTACCGCAATATCGGTTGCCACGTGAAGGCGAGTATAATATCCCCAGCCATCCGGCCCGTTCTCTTCGGAGAATGTCAGACGGTAGGTCTCCCCTTCGAGCAGAGTGAAATCATCTACCCTGCCATCATCGCCCAGAGCATACATGAGTCCGTCCATGTCGGGCTGAATGACCATCCAGTCGTAGATTCCGGCGGGCACGTATGCGCGGACTGTAGAATTGACTGCCATCTTGTCGGTAGGATACTTTGCTTCCGCGTCTTCCGGCACGAAATAGTCAAAAGCAGAGTAGTCGCCAAAGTACATTAGCGACTCCTCGAAGAATCGGTTATTATATGTAGAATGACTTGAGTCGAGAATCCATTGGAATCCCACGTTGCCATATCCCGTGAGGTCGCCGACCTCAAGCACAACCTCCGCCATTCCGGGCGGAATATCGGCTCCATGGGCTGATGCCGCGAGCAGGGCTGCCAGAGATAAGATAGATAAGTTTTTCATACGTCGTATGTATTGGTTAGTATTATGATTTGTCGGATGCAAAAGTACCATCTGAGAATCTGCCATACAAAATGTAGATATAGACAAATAATGTACATAATGGATAAATCGCTCATTTTGCTATATTTGTTTGCCGGAATTATAGAATTATGTCTAACTTTGTTGTATGATTCGCAAGTTGCTTCTTATATGGACATTGATGTTTCCGGCTCTTTTCATGGTGTCCGGGGAAGAAGTGTCGTCACGCTGGGTGACGATTCCGGGCGACACCGACGTATATGAGGATATGATGGAACGTGCGGTGTTCCTTGATGTCCCCCGTCGCGACCTCCTGAATGTAATCAAGGGGTATCCTGCGGAGGAGTTGGCCTCCCGTCCGCGTCAGCTGACCGCGAGAAGATGCTTTTGGAAGGCGTGGGTGCTATATAAAGAGAATCCCGATTCGGCTGCGCGGCTCAGCAGCCGGGCTCTGGCTTTGTGCGATTCGGCGCGTTATCCTTATGATCATATCAGATTCTCCCTTATGCAGGCCGACATTCTGCGCCTTCGTGGCCACTATGCCGACGCATATGCCATATATCGCGACAAGCTCTCCCTGTTGCACCGTATCGGCGACCGCTTCTGGGAAGGAAAGGTATATGTGGCGATAGGCGCCCTTATGCAGCAGCTTGAGGAATATCATGAGGCGATGCGGAATTTTCGTGAGTGTGAAGAAATATTTATGGCAGTTGGGAGCGAGGCCTGCGCCACTAAGAACCGCATCAACATAGCCAACATTCAGTACTTGCTTGGCGATAGTCAGGGGGCTCTCGAGACGCTTGATGGACTTGACACAAATCGTTACACACTTTCAGATTCCATTTATCTTGCGAATGTGCTTGTGTCAAAATTCCGTATATCCGAATGTGCGGATTCCTCTTCGGTGCTCAGGGCTCTTGACATAAGCCGCAGTCTCGGCAACGACCACCTGTCGGTACTTGCAATGACATCGGTCGGGATGTTGCGTGAGCGTCAGGGCCGTTCCGGGGAAGCTGTGGAGATATTTCAGAGCGCACTTCCGATTGCGGAGAGGCTTATGGACTTTCCTAACCTCCGGGATATACTCGCCGGCCTGGAGGAGGGATACAGGTGTCTGGGCATGACCGGGATTGCGGAGTCTTATCACAGCCGTTGGCGTGAGATTGCCGATTCTCTCTATAACCATGAACGCAATGACAGGATAAGGCGGGCGGAACATCTCGCCACCATCAATCGCTATGAACGACGCATCGTGGAGGAGAACCACGTTGCCCGATGGCGGCTGACTCTGATCATTTCTGTCAGCGCACTTCTGTTGGTGACACTTGGACTGTCGCTTTGGCTGATGTGGATGTGGCGGCGACGCGCAGAGACAGAGCGTAGACTTAAGGAGGAGGAGAACAATCGGCTTATGCTGCTTAACCGTCACTATAGCCTTGAAATAGAGGCTAAGGAGAAGGAGCTTGCTTCCACTACCCTGCTTATGGCTCAGAAGAATGCACAACTTAAGGACCTTTCACGCCAGATAGAGTGTATGGGTAAGGAGAGGGGCATGACAAGCTTGCATGCCGGACCCCTGAAACAGACCATTATGGAGCAGCTTACAGCTGACGATGACTGGCGGTATTTCAAATTGCGTTTTGAAAAGGTGCATCCGGTTTTTTTTGAACGTATGAAGGATTGTTATCCCGCTTTGTCAAGGACTGAGCTTCGCTTGTGTGCCTATATCCGTGTGGGTATGACAGCCAAGGAGATAGCGCAGGTGCTGTCGGTTAAGCCGGATACTGTCAACACCTCGCGTTACCGTATTCGTAAAAAGATGCAGCTTGCCTCCGATGCGTCGCTCGAAGCCGCAATAGAAGCTGTGGGCTAAGGCAGCTTTATTGACGGCCTGAACATTCAAACAGTCGGCTTTCGGCCTTTGCGGGAAACGCAGGTGTGTCGGTGAACACAGAGTTTATCAGAACATTTAGGTCAGACGGGGTTAGCTGCTGACGGGCATCGGTCAGGGCCATTGCCGGATTTGTGTGGCTCTCGATCATAAAAGCGTTGAAACCGAGATCGGCGGCCTGACGCATCAGACCGGGGATAAGCGCTCTTTTCCCGGCCATGTGTGAGGGGTCTACAATCATAGGCATGCCCGGAATTTCAGCCCGCATTTTTCTTGCCACTTCCCAATGCGGGGGATTGCGGTAGACAGAATCGGAGAAGTCGGCAAATCCACGGTGAATCGCGCCTACATTTCTCAGTCCGGCATCCATTATCCGTTCTATTGCCCCAAGCCAAGAGTCAACACCCGGACAGAGAGGGTTTTTGACCAGCACAATCTGGTCGCGAGGTGCGTCGCGCAGCGCGTCGGCCAGTTCCGCCATAGAGAAAGGGTTGCCTGAGGTGCGTGTGCCAATCCACATTATATCTATGCCGGCATTCAGGCACGCTTCCACATGGGCGGGAGTGGCCACTTCCGTTGCGAGGGCCATACCGGTGATTTCCCTGATATTTACCATCCATTGAAGACCCCGCTCCCCTACTCCCTCAAAATTTCCGGGGCGGGTGCGAGGTTTCCACAGGCCGGCGCGAAACACCTCAATGCCGTTTGCCGCGAGTTCGACAGCAGTGTGAATCACCTGCTCTTCCGACTCTGCGCTGCACGGCCCCGCAATCACAAAAGGAGAGTTTTTTTCGAGATTTGAAATCTTGCTGAAATCCATAACCCATGTCATAATTAAAAGCAGTGCAAAGTTACCCGATAATGATTGCCTGCACAATCACGCGAAATAGGTATTTTGCCGCATCTATTATAGCAAAAAAAAGCTGTTTTTCAACGCGAGATTGGGATAAGGGCGTAAATGCGTTTTAGAGGAATGCATATGCGCAGTGCATCTATAATTGCAGTATTACCTGAATTATTTTCTCCTATCAGAATTTTTATTTCATTCTTGAAATAGAGAGTAATATCATCAAATACTCTAACCTGTCTGATATGCAACCTACTCAAATACATGGTTTCTATAATTTCTTGTTTTTATACAAACTCCAAATAATTATCCCTATTCACAACATGGAACTCGGCATGGGAATATGCTTCTTGAAACACTTTCGGGGCATTGGGCATCTTGTTTCCCCATTTGAACTCCAAAGCCGTCAAACTGTCTGCACTCTCTTCGATCAAGTCTATTTCTTGCTTATCGTAAGTGCGCCAGAAATAGAACTCCTTATGCAGTCCTTCGTTGAAATTCGCTTTACGACGCTCTCCGATGATATAATTCTCCCACAATGCACCGACGTCCTGTCGAATGGCCAATGGTGAAAAAGCACCTATAATCGCATTTCGAATGCCATTATCGTAGAAATACCACTTCCCGGCTTTCGTCACCTCCTTGCGAAGATTGCGTGAGTAAGCCCCAAGACGATATATAACGAAGACTTTCTCCAAGAGGTCAAGATATTTTTCAACCGTTGTTTTGCTCATGCCGAGCTGTTTACCCAACTCATCATAAGAAACTTCGCTGCCCAACTGAAAAGCTATCAATCGCAGCAAATCGCGCATCTTACGTGAATTTTTTAAGCCATCAATTGCTAAGATATCTTTAAGCAGGTATGCGCCTACAATATCGCGCAGATAGTCTGTTTTTCGTTCATAGTTCTCCATCATTACTACTTCGGGATATGAACCATAAATTAAACGGGCTTCGAGATTCTGACGAGTTTCAAATGGGGTTTCTATTTGCGCTATTTCCCGTTGCGAAAAAGGGGTAAGTAAAAATTGCGTACTGCGACCGACTAACGGTTCACCAGTCTTATTCAGTAAATCGAATGACGAAGAACCACTTGCCAAGACGCTTATTCCCGGTATTTCATCAACTATCAACTTCAGAATACTACCGATTTGTGGTATGTTTTGTGCCTCATCAATAGCCAGCAAATCAATACCATCAAATAAATGCCGGTAATTGGCAATTGAGCGGTTCTCCAATAGTGCTAATGTATCGTAGTCTTCACCGTTGAGCATTATCGTCCTACCTGAATAGTTGTCCACAATTTTACGCATCATTACCGTTTTGCCAACACGGCGAGCACCAAAAATCAATACTGCTTTATTAGGCGCGATTCGTGCAGTAATCTTCTCTTGAAGTATTCTATTTACTGTTTCCATACCTTAATAAATTATAGTGCAAAGATAATCATAATTTTTTGACTGGCGAATTTTATGTTAAAAACAGTCTGTGAAATGGCGATTTTTATAGTTTTAATCTTAAAGCACTTCTTATCCCGAACTCGCGTGTTCTTCTGAATGTGACTGTAAATCATAAAAAGATGGCCGGATTCTATTTTTTGATTCGGCCATCTTTTTTGTTTTGCTGAGGTGGTAATCGCGGGGAATAGGTATGGGAGCGGGTGTTTTTACCGATTTGTGTGTATTTCGGGAGCGGAGTGGCGGTTGTAATTTTGCAGTGTCAAACACAAAACATATCATATAATGATTTTCAAGCACATCAAGACTACTACACTCCTCTCTTCCATCATGTTAGCTTCAGCAGCGTTCTCCGCTGCCGGCCAGGAACTTGCCGACACGGCAGGATACCGTAAGTTCCGATTTGGAAGCTATGGCGACATAGTTGCCTCTTTCAAGGATTATGGCATAAACCGCTTTCAAAAGGAGGGCTCCACAAAGGAGCATCGCGCCACTATCGCGATTCCGGAATTTTCGGTAGGTTTCGATTATAAGTTCACTCCTAAATGGATTCTCAGCGCAGAGATTGAAATTGAAGCAGGAGGAACCGGTGTGGCCGTAGAACTGGAAGGGAATGAGAACGGCGAGTATGAGACAGATGTGGAAAAAGGTGGAGAAGTTGCGCTGGAGCAGCTCCATATCACGCGCCTGATTATCCCGGAATTTAATGTTCGCATAGGTCATCAGGTCTTGCCGGTTGGCTCCGCCAATGCTTTCCATGAGCCTCTGTTTTTCTTCGGCACCGTATGCCCTGAAAACCAGACAATGTTAATGCCCTCCACATGGCATGAGACGGGTCTCTCCGTGTTCGGCACATTCGGCAGAGGGTATGGGGTGTTTGACTATCAAGCCATGATTGTGGCCGGGCTTAATGCCAACGGTTTTGACCGCGACACGTGGATTGCATCCGGCAAGCAGGGCTTTTTCGAGACCGATAACTTCACATGCCCGGGATATGCGGCAAGACTCGACTGGCGCGGCGTGCCCGGACTGCGAACCGGCGTGTCGTTCTACTATTGCCCGAACACCGGCGCAAATTCCGACAAATCGCAGACCTATAGTTCCTATGGTAAAATTCCGGTAGAGATTTTCTCCTGGGATGCCGAATATTCCAACCGTTATCTCACAGCGCGCGCCGATCTCACCTACGGGCATGTGGGCAACAGCAGCGCAGTCAATGACCGCAACGGTCGTCTTCCCGGCGCATCGCCATATTCGCGTCTCACCCCTGTGGCCAAGAATGTGCTCAGCTATGGCGCAGAGTTCGGCTTTAACTTCGGCAATGTGTTCAATATAGCCGGATGTCCCAAGTTCATGCCGTTCGGACGATATGAGTATTGCAATCCCCAGAAAGTTGTGGAGAAGCCTTATGTGGCCGACAAACGCCTGGAGGTGAGCAAATGGGTTGTCGGCCTCGACTGGTTCGCGCTGCCCAACCTTATTGTCAAAGCCGACTATTCAATGAGGCAGATAGGCACATCCAAGGTGTTTGGAAAAGGCATTTACAATAGCGAGAACGAATTTTCGATAAGTGTGGCCTATATAGGCTGGTTCTTTAAGCATTGATTATATGAATCTGCCGGAGACGAGGCCACGCAAATGAAAGTGTCTGTATAACTTTTTAATATAATAACATTATGACAACAGTTACGTCTTTTGCTAAAGATTTCTCCCGTATTTGCGGGTTGCTTCTTGTGGCCTCTGCCGGCCTTGTCTCTTGCAGTGAAAACGATACCCCGCTCCCGGTTGAGTCTGACTCAAAAAACATTGATTATTCTGCAGCCAATGCGGCAGGATGGCACAACTATTCAGTGCGTGTGGGGCAACTCCTCGCCAATGACTCCAAAAACCTTTATAATGCGTGGGAAAGTAGCTATAACGGAGGGGAGGCATTCAAGAATACGTTCAAAAACCACGCATCTCCCTACACGAGCCCAATCGGCTGCATAGAGAAGATTCTTGACGGGTGTGCCGAAATAGCCAACGAAGTTGGAGAAGCCAAAATCGGCGACCCCTATGACCTCTATAAGAGCAACAAACTTGAGGAGGCGCTATATGCGGTGGAGTCGTGGTATAGCTGGCACTCCCGCGATGACTATTCCAACAACATACTCTCCGTGCGTAATTCCTATTTCGGTTCGCTCACGACGGAGATTGCCGATGCCTCAATGTCAGCTCTTGTGGAGAGCCTTGACCCGGGTCTTGACGCGAGAATGAAAGCAGCCGTTGATGCAGCCTATAATGCTATACTTGCTATCCCCCAGCCGTTTCGAAATAATATCGGGTCTATGGAGGCTGTGGCGGCAATGAATGCTTGCACCGAACTTGACCATCTCATCAACAACGAGCTCAAGCCGTTTTTCCATGGGCTTGGCTCTTCTTATGACGCCACACTCAGCGACATTGTGGCAAATTATGTAGACAATGTTGTGCTTCCCACCTACAAAAGTCTTATGGAGCGCAATGACGCTCTTCTGAATGCAGTGAAAGAGCTGGCTGCCGCGCCCTCCGACCGTGCTTTCAGCAATGCCTGCGATGCATGGCTGAGTTCTCGCGAGCCTTGGGAAAAGAGCGAGGCGTTTCTTTTCGGGCCTGTAGATGCCATGGGGCTTGACCCGAATATGGACAGCTGGCCTCTCGACCAGGATGCAATTGTGAACCATCTGAAGTCAGGCAATTTTGACGATCTCGACTGGGGCGAAGGCGATGACGACCAAAAGGTGGAGGCCGCGCAGAATATCCGTGGATTCCACACTCTTGAATTCCTTCTGTTCAAAGACGGGAAGCCACGTAAAGTCAATTGATGTTAAACTGCATATAATCAGCAATCAGTGGTTTTGAAACGTTCTCATTTAATGATAATGTTAGTTGCGGCTATCTTTTCCTCTTGCGGAGAGGATGGCCTCGATGTGCTTGACGTGGAAGTTCCGGCCGGCTATGAATTGTCGGCCGGAACCTCATCCATTTTCGTTAACTCATCGAAAGCCTACGACAGTCCGGCTGACTGGGTTTCCGGCCAATATTCCACACGCTTTAACCGTGGCGACAAGCTCTATGACGATATGCGCACAAGTTCCAATGGTTATGGCGGAGGACTCGGCCCCGTATATGCCGGCTATTCCTGCGGCAGCTGCCATAGCAACGCCGGGCGCACAAAGCCAGCCGGATGGGCCGACCAAGGTTCAGGCCATTATGGATTTTCGTCGATGCTGGTTTATGTCACCCGCAAGAACGGGGCTTTTTTCCAGGATTACGGGCGTGTGATTCATGACCAGGCAATCTATGGCGTGGAGCCGGAAGGGAAGCTCCATGTTGACTGGGAGTTTCAGACATTCTCTTTCCCCGATGGCGAGAGATATGAACTTGCAAAGCCAACCTACACAATAACCGATTGGTATAAAGGCGAGATTTCTCCCGACGACCTTTTCTGCACGGTGCGCATTCCGCTCCGTCATGTGGGCATGGGCCAGATAATGTCGCTCGACCCTTATGAGATTGAGGCTTTGGCCCGAAAGAGTAACTATCCGGAATACGGAATATCGGGCAGATGCAACTATATCTCCGAAAGAGGAGTGCGCTCGCTTGGCGTGTCGGGCAACAAGGCACAGCATGCAGACCTCACTGTGGAACTTGGTTTTTCAAGCGACATGGGAGTGACCAACAGCCGTTATCCCGAGGAGATATGCGAGGGACAGCTGCAGATGTCGCAGGGCTCGATGATGGGGCTTCTGTACGACAAACTCGATGTCTCTACCGAAGATATGGAGAATGTGGATCTATATATGCAGAGTCTCGGAGTTCCGGCAAGACGTGATGTCGGCGACCCTGTGGTTCAGATGGGTGAGCAGAAATTTTATGAAGCAAAATGTCATCTATGCCATGTGACCACTCTCCACACACGCCCCGGTGGCTCCACGCTCTTAAACGGCACCCGTCTTCCCTGGCTTGGAAGCCAGACGATACACCCTTATAGCGATTTCCTCCTTCATGACATGGGCTCTGAAATTATGGGCGTCGGGCTGAATGACAATTATGTGTCGGGTCTTGCTATGGGAAATGAATGGCGCACCACCCCGCTTTGGGGAATCGGATTGCAGGAAAAGGTGAACGGCCACACATATTTTCTTCACGACGGGCGGGCCCGTAATTTTGTGGAGGCAATAATGTGGCACGGCGGCGAAGGGGAAGTGTCGAAAAATCTTTTCCGCGACATGAGCAAGACAGAGCGCGATGCGCTGGTGCGTTTTCTTGAGTCGCTTTGAGAGCAATCATTTTGTTGGTTATTAGTTGGAATTTGATAATTCATGAAAAAGATTTTTGCAACATTGCTCCTCTCTCTATTCTCCCTGCCGCTATTTGCGCAGTATGACGCCGACACAGAAAACGGCGTGGTGTCTTTTGCCGGCCGCAAGGGATTCGTGTGGGAAAGCGCGAATAAGAAGTTTGAGTTCAAGCCTTACCTTATGGTGCAGACTGCCATAGATTTTAATTATTATGACAGCGAAGGCCTTGACCCTGCGTATAATCAGGATAATGTGCACAACACCGGGTTCTCGATTCCTTACGCAGTGTTGGGTTTCACCGGCCGGGCCTTTGGTTTCATAACCTATAATCTCTCAATCAACGCCGCCGCTTCGGGAGGAGGGTTGCTCCAGCAGGCATGGGCGGACATGAAAATGTCAGACGGCTTTCATGTGCGTGTGGGAAAATTCAAGACACCATTCACCCATGCCACGCTCACAACGCTTGGAGAAACCCTCTTCCCTACTCTCCCTGTGTCGCTCACAGCTCCTGTCATTATGCCCCATTCGCTTAATGCCGTCACGCCCTCTATGATGACCGGATTTGACCTCGGCGTTGAGATTCACGGAATGTTTAAAAACAAGTGGGGATATGAGGTGGGAATATTCAATGGCACCGGCTCTTCTGTCAACACGGCAACAAAGACATTCAGCGATGACTGGCACATCCCCTCTTTGCTTTATGCCGGAAGGGTTACATTCCAGCCTTTCGGGGTTATGCCCGCAACCCAGGGTAATCCCAATCAGTTAAACCTCAACAGGCTTCTTGTCGGCGCGTCGGCTTCTCTTAATGTGGAGAGCGAGAACGAAAGCACCAATGACTTCCGCGCAGGCTTGGAAATGGCATGGATGCACAATCGTCTTTATGTAGCAGCCGAGGCATATTATATGCACGTGGGGTTTACGAAGCGTCAGAAAATAGATGAAAGTTTCGACTATATGGGTGGTTATGTGCAGGCCGGCTATTTTGTGACAGACCATTTGCAGCCGGCGTTCCGTTATGATTTCTTCGACCGTAACGGGCTTGATAAAGGTGGCTTGCTGAATATGCCGGCTGTGGGGGTGAACTATTATTTCAAAGGAGTGAACCTGAAGCTGCAGGCAATGTACCGCTATATCGGGCGCACCGGCCATAAGACTCAGCTCGACCGTGATAACGATGACCTTGGCCTGGCCACGCATAACGCGACAGTCCAGATTCAATACACTTTTTAGGCTATGAGAAGGATTGTTAAATTCATTCCGGCAGTAATCGCTTTGTATATGGCCGGTTGTGACGACGGTCGGATTTATGATGAGGCAGGCGGCCAGATTTTGGAATCCGGCTTCTCTGCCATAATCGAAGGCGACATAGCAGGTTGCGACGATTATCAGGATGACTCAAAATATTCTGTGGCGGTTGCGGCATTCAAAGAGGGTGATTCTTTCGCGGCGGTGTCGAAACCCGTGGCAGACGGTGTTCAAGAGATTTCCATAGCCAACATACCCAATGATGTGTCTACAGTGGAGTTGTGTGTGATAAACCGTCTGAGAGAGAGGGTATTCACATTCTTGTCTGAGGATGTGGCCGGCATCGCCTCAAATCAAATAATCATGAATGCCGGTAAAATTAATGTAGGAAAGTTTCCTACTGTCGAGAGCAAGATATTCTCTACGACCTGCTCGCAATGCCACGGCGCCACGGGGTATTCTGCCGCCGGTTTGAGCCTTATGCCGGAAGAGGCTTACAGTATGCTTGTTGAAGAAGAGTCTACGGTTGTTGAGGGTGGATGCAGAGTCGTTCCGGGGAATGCCGCCGCCTCTACCTTGTGGCAGGCTGTGGCAACAGACATTTCTGCCGGATGGGCATATAACCATGCGAATCTTCTCACACCTGAGCAGGCTGAATTCATAGAAAACTGGATAAATTGCGGAGCAAATGATTAAGATAAAGAGATTTGTCACGGCCGATATGCGCCGTGAGGTTCATGCAATAATAACGGTGTCAGATCCCACTCTTTCGTTTCACAGGCAGCTTGAGGAAGTTATGGATGATTATGCCTCTCTTGTCAGAGATGCCGGAGGGGTGATGAAACCTGTGTTTCGTAGATGGTTTGTAAGTGATTCCGCCAATCAGTCGGCACATTTGCCGCATGATGGAGCATGCGCTACTTCAGTTGTGGAACAGGCACCCCTGTCACTCACCAAATTGGCCTTATGGGTGTGGATGATTGAAGGGGCCGAGGTGAAGCAATTGGTTGATGGCGCGTTTGTAGTGAGTTGCGGAGGATGCACACACTTGTTTGAAGGGAGCCGTTGTCGTCCGGGGCTTGATTCTGAGGCTGCAACTTATGAAATGCTTTCATCGACCGACTCTATATTGCATAGGCATGGAGGAACCCTTCTGGATAATTGCGTGCGCACATGGTTTTTTGTGCAGAATGTAGACGTGAACTATGCCGGGGTTGTGGCCGGGCGCAACCGGTCATTCCGTGAAAAGGGGCTGGCTCCTCACACAAGGTTTATAGCAAGCACAGGAATCGGCGGGCGAAATGCAGACAGCACTGTCGCTGTGCAGATGGACTCGTATTCTGTGTTGGGCCTTGAACCCGGGCAGATGCGGCAGGTAAATGCCCCTGACTATCTTAACCCTACCCATGAATATGGCGTGGCGTTTGAACGCGCCACAAGTGTTGACTATTCCGACAGGCGCCATCTGTTCATTTCCGGCACAGCCAGCATAGATAATAAAGGCGAGGTGGTATGGGAGGGCGACATACGCAGGCAGACGCTCAGAATGTGGACTAACGTGGAGGCTTTGTTGAAAGCGGCTGAATGTGAGTGGAAAGATGTTGGCCATATGCTTGTGTATCTTCGTGACCCTGCCGACTATTGTGTAGTGAAAGAAATGTTCGCAGAGCGTTTCCCTGATATTCCCTATGTGATTCTTCTGGCTCCGGTCTGTCGTCCCGGATGGCTCATAGAAATGGAATGCATGGCCATGAAACCAATAAAAACTTCTTGTCCCTCCTTTTGAACGTGAAAATTTTCAAGTCAGCTACTCTTTTAATAACGCGAGTTCGGGATAAGAACTTTATGTTTTTCAACCAAGCAAAAGACATAGAGTATTGGGCGGCCTTTCA